>JAEUQL010000040.1:0-12049 GCA_016789295.1 Blastocatellia bacterium
TTTCTGTAGAACCACCTCTGACCTGAATTAAAAAGAATCCTGCTGAAATGGAAGCAAAGATAAAGACCGAAAGTAGGATGGCAGAGAGGGTTTTCTTGATGAGGAGATCAAAAAACAGGTAACGTGCTCGGCTGTAAGCTAGCCAAAGAGCTAGTGGAAGAGGTAGCAGGAGGCTAGCAAGATCGTAAAAATTTCTAACGTTTACTATAGCTTCTGGCCAAAAGTTGAAAGAACGTAGTAGTAGTAGTATTTCAAGTGAGAAGAGTATAAACCAAACTTTAGAACGTTCAGAAGTCTTTGTAATTTGCAGATAACAGACTAGAACAATTAGCAGGTTGTAGAGAATAATTGCAAAGCACAAGAAGATAATAGGTTCAGATTCTATTCTGAAAGGGAGCCGGCCAAACATTCTTGCTGTACCAATTCGTACAGCAGCAAAGACAGAGACTACTACAACTGAAGGTAGATAGATCATCCAGACTGGAAGTCGGAAGCGGCTCTCTTTAGGAAGTTGTTCAGAATAGCAGTGAGAAAGCCCTGCAATAAAGATTAGAAGAAATGGGCGCATTACACCTATTGGCAGTACTGCACCTCTTTTATGTGCAAGCAGTTCCACAGCAGGAAATAAGTATTGCAGCGTGAGAACCAAGTACCATACAGTTCCAAGGAGAAGAAACCATTTTAACATTCTGCTGTCTTTAGAATTTTGTTGCTCAAGCATAGCAAGCCTTGCAGTAGTTGCACACAAGATAGTTGCTGCTAGCAAAACTCCAAAACCTATCAAGTTAATGGCCATATCTTCTACCTAGTAAAACTGCTCTTTTGTGAAAAGAGTAAATAATAGATTTTTGTCGTAAATGTAAGACACTTTTTTGGTATACTGCAACTACTTAAACAGATTCTATAAATCTTCAACGTTATCCTCAACAATATAGCTGTTGTTTATCTAGAGAGTAACTTATAAAGCTAGGCTATATAAAAGCTGGTGTTACTTTCAACTGGATAGAGAACAACAGAAGAGAGTTGTAATAAAGGAGTTTGCAGATGATAGTAAAGCTACGTTTTTACCTACTCTTTTTGATCTTTCTGTTTACTATCGATTACAAAGCTGTGGCTGTTGAACCAACCACAAAGCTATCAAATGAGATAGCAGAGCACGAAGAAGGCCGGAGTGATCGCACCGAGCGGCTTGCAGCACTGGGTCGAGTTTGGGGGTTGGTAAAGCTCTTTCATCCATACTTGGGTTACAAAAATATAGACTGGGATGGTGCAGCCATTAAAGCTATTGCAAAAGTTAATGCAGCCAAAACTTCAGAAGAGTATGAATTAGCAGTATCAGAAATGTTAGCAGTATTGAATGATCCTGTAACAAGGGTTATTCATAAAGATCAAGAAATGGGAGATACAGAAGAAGCTAGTGAAGGTATCAGTAGCCAAATTACCAAAGATGGTATCTTGATTGTCAAGGTAGAGGATTACGCTGCTTTAACGGCTTATCAAGAGATGATAGGAAAGTTTGAAGAGATCAGTGAAAAACTTCTTGATGTGCGTGCAGTTATCTTTGACCTACGTAGCACAAGATATTTACAACCAGAAGAGAAAGGGCAGCTAGCTATTCTGCTCAATGAGAGTGGGATAGAAAGTCTATTAACGCCTAGTCTGATTTTTTCTCCTGGTGAACGCAGTCGCGTCCATTTTGGACTCAGACGTCAGCAAGGTGTTACAGACACCGACTATCATTCTGCACTCTACACAAAAAACGGTGTAAGAACAGTTCCAGACAAAGAAGCAACAGAAAAGAAAATAATATTTGTTATTAATGAGAAATCGGATCTTCCAATGGTAGCACTTGGTCTCCAGTCGGCGGGCAAAGCTGCCATTGTATCAGAAGGTAAGATGACAGATGCTTCTGTAGTAAGAACTCAAAGCATAAAGATGCCTGGTAGTTTCAGTGTAGCAGTACGGTTGACAGAACTTGTCTATCAAGACAATACAACAGGAGCATATGCAAATGTAACCGTTTTGCCTTCTACTGATAAGCTTGACAAAGCTATGAAAGCTGCACTTAGTTTAGCCAGGCTGCCAAGACAAATAGCTGTCAAAAAAGAGAAATTGGCAGCAGTAAACTACTCACAGCCTGATAATCCTTACGCAAATCTAAAACCATTACCAGCAGAATACAGGCTGCTAGCTGTTTTCAAAATCTGGAATACAGCTAAATACTTCTTTCCTTACAAGCACTTGATCAAGGAAAACTGGGACTCACTACTTCCAAAATTTGTTGAAATGATGAGCAAGGTGGAAAATGATCAGCAATATGCTCTAACTGTATCAGAAATAGTAACCTATCTACATGATTCACATGTTTACATTCCAAGTAAGCCAATTTTGGACTATTTTGGTACATCTTCTGCTCCTATATCGGTACGTATGATAGAAGGGCTTCCAATTGTTACAGAGATAAAAGACGAATCGGCCAGAACGGCTGGTGTAGAAGTTGGTGATGTTATTTTGAAAGTGGATGGGGAAGGTGTAGACACAAAGATTGCGCTCTACAGCAAGTATCTTGCCAGTTCAACCCCTCAAGGGCATATGATAAGGGTACTCAGTCGTCTTCTGACAGGGGCTGAAAAATCGGTATTGAAGCTTACAGTTCGTGATCGCAACAATCAAGTGAAAGATATAGATTTAGTTAGAGAAGCCCGGTTTAATGCACCAAAAGTTGATCCTAAAAGTCCAGCCTATCGAATTCTGCAGCAGAATATAGGTTATGTTGATCTTTCAAAACTCACAATCTCTATGGTAGATGCGATGTTTGAAGCATTAAAAGATACTAAAGGGATAATATTTGATATGCGTGGATTTCCTAAAGGTACAGCTTGGGAGATAGCTCCACGTTTAACAGATAACAGCAATGTTGCTGCTGCACTTTTTGAGATTCCTACTGTTATGAATCCTGAAAGTTCGACAGGTGAGATAACAGATAACAAAGCAACAAGTTCTTTTATACAGAGGCTTCCTCGGACGGAAAAATGGCGTTATCGTGCAAAGACTGTGATGCTGATCGATGAGCGTGCAATTAGTCAGGCAGAACATACTGGATTGATGCTCAAAGCTGCTAACGGGACGGTGTTTATTGGTAGTTCTACAACAGGCGCAGATGGTGAAGTGACAAACTTCTATGTTCCAGGTGGTTTGCTGATACATTTTAGTGGTAGCTCTGTCAGCTATCCAGACGGCAAACAGTTACAACGTGTTGGTTTGACACCTGACATTGAGGTTAAACCTACAATTTCTGGACTTCGTGCAGGCCGAGACGAAGTTCTAGAAGCCGCTATCGACTATATACAGAAATAGCTTACCTGATCGAGGGTTGAGTAGCTCAACCCTCAACTTCTTCTCATCTCCAACTATTCAGGTCAGAAATCGGAAGAATTTTGGTTGACAGACGATCTTGTTTTAACTATATTTTGCCTTGCCTGAAATTTTTACCACTTTTACTGTTTTGGAGGTCTATTTATGAGTCTTAGTGAAGCTATTGCAGCAGAACTCAAACACGAAGCAGCAATAACAAGAAGGCTGCTTGAAAGAGTGCCTGAAGAGGCATTAGGATGGAAGCCGCATGAAAAGTCGATGACTCTATCTATGCTAGCGGGTCACGTAGCAGAGCTTCCCGATTGGTTTTCAGCTATTGTCAAACAAGATGAACTCGATTTTGCCACCATGGATTACAAACCACTAGAGCCAACAAAGACATCAGAGCTTTTAGAAGCATTTGATAAAAATGTAGCTTCTGCGTTAGATGTACTTCAAGGGCAGACAGACGAGTTTCTGTCTACTTCGTGGCGGTTAAGAGATGGAGAGAGGATCTTTTTTGAAATGCCACGATCTGCTGTCATAAGGTCGATGACTATGAACCACCTTATACACCATCGTGGCCAACTTTCGGTCTATCTGAGGATGAAAGATGTTCCAATTCCTTCAATATATGGCCCAAGTGCTGATGAGCAAGTGTAGTAGTAGTAAACCTGAAGCTTCTAGATCTTAAAAGCTTTTAGAAGCTACAAGTTCGCCCAACGCCTACATATTTGAAGCCACTTTTTCTAATTAAATTTGGATCGTAGATATTTCGAAGATCAGCAATAGCTGGTTGTGCCATTACTGATTTAAGTTTCTCCAGATCAAGTTTTCTGTATTGATTCCATTCGGTCAAAAAGACCAGCAGGTCTGCTCCCTGAGCAGTCTCATAGGCATCAGTACAGAAATCTACTTCTGGAAAGAGTTTTTTGGCTTCATCGATGCTGGCTGGGTCACTAGCCCGAACTTTGACGCCGAGGTCAACCAACTTACGCACAATGTATATTGCTGGGGATTCTCTTATGTCGTCAGTGTTTGGTTTGAATGCTAGACCAAGAACAGCAACGGTTTTACCTACAGGTTCACCAAGCATTTGTTTAACTTTCTCTAGCATTAAATCACGCTGTCGATCATTGACTTCTGTCACTGCTTTAACTATTTTGAGGTCACACTCATAATTGGCTGCTAGGTGAACAAGAGCACGGGTATCTTTGGGAAAGCAAGAGCCTCCATATCCAGGACCAGGGTGTAGAAACTCTGGGCCTATGCGTTTATCAAGTCCCATAGCACGTGCGACATCATAGACATCACACCCCACACGGTCACAAAGCATCGCTATTTCATTGATGAATGAGATTTTAGTAGCAAGAAAAGCATTAGATGCATACTTTATAAGTTCTGCAGTTTCTACGCTAGTAATGACAAATGGAATATCTATCAAGTAGAGTGGACTGTAAAGGTCTTTCATTATAGCCACACCTTCTGGATCTCCACACCCAATTACTATTCTGTCTGGGTGCATGAAATCCTCTATGGCTGCACCTTCGCGTAAGAATTCTGGGTTTGAAGCTACAGAGAAACGAAACTCTTCAGAGCAATTTTCACTGATAATCCTTTTCACCAGTGCGCCTGTGCCTGCTGGTACCGTACTTTTGGTTACAACCACTTTATAGCCATTTAGGTACTTGCCTATCTCTGCGGCAACTTCCTCGACCTGAGAGAGGTCTGCTGCGCCTGTTTCGCGTGGTGGAGTTCCAACAGCTATAAAGATGACAAGCGACTTTTGGACAGCTTCTTTCAGATTAGTAGTGAAACTCAAGCGACCTTCTCTTCTGCCTTTTGACAGCAGTACTTCTAGGCCAGGCTCGTATATTGTAGGAATGCCTTCCTGAAGCTTTTTAATCTTGCTTTCGTCTTTATCTACACAGGTAACGTTTACCCCAAATTCAGCAAAGCAGGCACCTGTAACAAGACCTACATAACCTGTTCCAATTATTGCTATGTGCATTAGAGTTTAATTACTTTCCCTTCAGAATATCTGAGACCACGCAGAGCATTACGAGTATCTATAACAAGAGGTGCATTATCAACGATATACTGATAGTCAAATAGACTATGGTCAGTCACTATTACTACAGCATCCGAATATGCCAGAACGGTTCTGTCGAGTGTGACATTTTCAATCTCTTCATCATCGATTCTGGTCACATAGGGGTCGCTGTAAGCAACTATAGCTCCTTTTTCACGAAGTTTTTTGATGACTGCGAGGGCTGGAGATTCACGCACATCGTCGATATCTTTCTTATAAGCGACACCAACTATCAGTATCTTTGAGCCGTTTACAGGCTTTCGGTGTTTATTTAGTGCATCTGTGATCAGCTCGATCACGTGGTTTGGCATGCCGGAATTTATCTCTTCTGCAAGGCCAATAAAACGGGCTTCAAAGCCGTGCATTCTAGCTTTCCAAGAAAGGTAGAGAGGGTCAAGGGGAATGCAGTGTCCTCCGATGCCTGGCCCTGGATAGAAAGGCATGAAGCCAAAAGGTTTGGTAGCAGCAGCTCCAACTACTTCCCAAACATCTATCTCTAACGTATGACAGAGCATTGCTATTTCATTGACAAGCCCTATATTGACGCTACGGAAGGTGTTTTCCAGTAGCTTGGCTGTTTCTGCTACCCTGGAAGAAGAAACCTGGTGAACTTGAGATATTATCTGTTTGTATGTTTTTGCAGCCACTTCGGTTGAAAAACGGGTAACACCGCCAACTACCTTTGGGATATTTCCAGTATGAAAACTTGCATTACCTGGATCGACTCTTTCAGGAGAGAATGCAAGGACGAAGTCTTGATCTATTTTCAGGCCAGTCTCTTCAAAGAGAGGCAAAAGTACCTCATCTGTAGTTCCAGGGTATGTTGTACTTTCGAGCATAATCAATTGGCCAGGATGCAAGTGGGCTTTGACAGCTTCTGCGGCTGCAATGATGTAAGAGATATCGGGTTCTTTGGTCTTACCAAGTGGAGTAGGGACACAGATTATTGCAATGTCTGCTTCTGCTAGAGTGTCAAACTCTGTGCTCAAATGAAAACGGAACTGATTAACAAGTTTGGCAACTTTTTCGCTGGCAACATCTTTTATATATGACTCGCCACGGTTGAGCATTGATATTTTCTCAGGATTGAGATCGATGCCAATAACAGGGAAACCTGCTTCGCCAAATTCAACTGCAAGAGGAAGGCCAACATAACCGAGACCAATCACTGCTATGCGAGCCTGTTTGGTCTCTATTTTGTTGTTCAAGTGTAGTTTTACATCTACTACTGCGCCTGAAGACATTATCAAAAATCCTTTACTGGGCTAAATTTATTCTACGAACTTTGTGGTTGCCAGAATCTATCACAAGCAAGGTCTGATTATCGAGTAACATGAGAAATCTAGGATCTCTAAATCTAGATAGGTTGCCAGATTTGTCGTCAAAGCCTCTCTTACCACCTGCAATTGTGGTGACTATTCCATCTGGGGATGCACGTCTGATTCTATCTCCGTCAAAGTCGATAAAGTAGATGTTGCCTTGATCGTCTACAGTTGCAGCTATGGGGTTGCGTAGCACGGCAAAGAACTTTGCTCCATCAGCAAAAGTTGGGCTTCCATTCTCTATCTGGTCTAATGAACGTGGCTGTCTGTTGCGGCGTAGGCCAACGAAGACATCTACTGTCCCAGTGTTGAGGTTAACGTGTCTGATACTGTTGTTGTTGAGGTCGCTAACAAAGAGACTGGAGCCTTTGACTACAATACCGGTTGGACTGTTGAACCTTGCTGCAGTACTTGAATCGCTGTCTGAAAGTCCTGGGAAACCATTTCCAAAGGCAGTTGAGATTGTACTAACTTCACCATTGACAAGAGTAAGCTTACGAATAACGTTGTTACCAGAATCTGCAACAAGTAAATTTCCGTCTTGATCTAGTGCAAGTCCATAAGGCCCTCTGAAGGCAGATTTGTCGGGAGTGTCATTAATGAAGCCTATCAGACCAACCTTCTCTCTTCTTCCATCGACTTCATCTTTAACTATTCTGGTGCGTCCAGCAATGGTGTCAACAATTGGCTGTCGGTTTGCGTCAAAACGTATTCTACGAATGACATTGTTACCAAAATCACTTACATATAAAGTTCCATTAGCGTCTGAGACTATGCCAATTGGATTGTTGAACCTAACGGTTGCTTTATTGTCACTACCTGAAACTATATCTGAAGTATCAACAAAACCTGGTCTACCATTTGTATCGCCTGCTATAGTAACTACTTCATTGGTATTGAGGTTGAGGCGGCGTATGGCGTGATTGGCTTGGTCAGTTATGTAGATGAGACCATCAGGGGTTTGCGCAGCCTGACTTGGGTTTGCAAAGAGTGCTCTCGATCCTATCCCATCGCGAAATCCAGGAAAGTCTCCAGCAAGTGTGGAAGTTGAAGATGGAGGCTCTACAAACATTGTGAAAGTGTTTGACATGCCATCTCTGTTGACAACTTGAATAGTCAATTGTCCAGGTGAAGCTACGTCTCTTTCTCTAACAGTTGTCTTTAGTATTTCTCTAACAATTTCGCTTCCCATTTCATTGTCAGAAAGGTTCTGAAACTTTACTCTATTTCCATTTATCAGTACATTTCTTGCGTTTCTGAAGTTGTCACCATTGATAAGTAGGTCAAAGCCTTTGCTTCCTGCCACAACTCTTGAAGGGCTGAGGCCATAGATTATAGGATCTTTTGGTGGCCTGACATTTAGAACTAAAACTTCTGAATCTCCTGTTACGTCGTTTATGACTTGAAGAGTCAACTGTCCTAACTGGGTGAGTAACTCTGGTGCTACTTCTGCATCAAGGATCTGCAAAGCGTCATCGGTTCTTCTATCTCTAAATGTGCTTGGCACTAATTGACCATTTATGAGTACTTTAGAAGTTGCACTAAAACTATCTCCCGTGATTCTTATCATCTGTTTGTCAGAACCAACAATAAAACTAGATGGGCTAACAGCACTGATATCTGGGCCTTGTGGTGTGACGAGTATGTTGACGGTATTTGAAATTCTGCCGTCACCGGTCTCTATTTGTACAGGTACGCTGCCTGCGAGGGAGACTTCTTTAACGTCTACTGTGCCGAGAGCTATTGAGAACTCTCCTCTACGTTGAATGTTGGTATTGGTCTTAACCCCACCTACACGCACAACAGTCTTGCCATCGAAATTCTCTCCTTGAACAAGCACACCAAAGTTGCCGTCTACAGCACGGGCAACTACCACTTCTGGTTGAATGGCCGATATGGCTACAGCACCTTGTGGAACCACACTGATGGAAGTAGTGTTTGAAGCAACACCATTTTTAGATTTGACAGAAACTGTGAGATTGCCTGGTTGTTTGATTAGGTCTCCTGGAAGGCGGGCAAGTATATCGCCTTGCTGAAGTCTAAACCTATCTTTTGGAAGTGAAATATTGTTTATCAGTACTTCGCCATCTCGATCAAATCTCCTGCCAGTGATGCGGATTCTCAATTCGTCAATGCTACTGTCTCCAGTAGCCGCGACACGCTTTGGAAATACGGATCTTATCTGTGGAGGGTCTTGTTGTGCCAGAATGGAGATGGGTGTTATTAAAATGAGGAAGATAATTGCGAAACCAATTTTTAGCCAACTCATTGCCACGTATCTTCTCCTTATAAAAATTCCTTATAAAAACAAGGTTTTAAGAGTCTGTTTTATGTCTAAAAGCTATATACAAGTTATATTACTTAAACAGCCAACAAAGCGTGAGAGGACACAAACAAATGCCTGAACTTGCAAAGCTATTGTCTGGCTGAATAGAGACTGCATCTACAGCAACTCGACAGTTTAGCAGAGTTTTGCAAGCAGATTCAAGCATACTGCTGTAGGGTGGTATCTGCTATCAAGACAGAGCTTTGGGAATAGGCATTGTTCTATCATGAAGTGAAAAGGTTACTTGCGTGTGAGAAAGTCTCTACCAGCCTCTGCTTCGAGTTTGCCTACAAAATCTTTATCGGCATTCTTCCAGCTACTGAGGCATTTGGTATAAAACAGTAGTGCTTTGTCTTTGTCGAGTTTAGCTTCGTAGGTTTTTGCAATCTCTAAATCTATCTGTGAACGAGTCAAAAACCTTCCGGAATAGCTGTTTACTCCACAGAAAGTTTTAACCTTCTCCAACAGTTCCAGAGCTTCATCATACCGCTTTAACTGTCTATAGCACTGTGCGAGCATCTTCAATGCTGCAGAAGGACTTGAGTAGTAGGAAGAGATAGATCTTTCTAACATTTCAACAGCTTGTTGATAATTTCCGCTATAGAAGGCTATAGAAGCACGTACAAAGAGTGAGAGTTGTTCTATTTTCGGATTAGATACTATTTTGTCGAGTTGTTCAACTTTACTTGCTTCCATTTCTGCCTCTTCGTGCCTACCGCAACATGCAAGCAATCGAGCCAAATGTACTTTCCCCCAAAGAGTTTCTTGAAGTTTTTTACCTTCTCCAATAGAAAGATCTTTGTAATGTTCTATCACTTTGTCGAGTTGCCCTGTCTGTTCCAGAGCAACAGGTCTCCAGAAATTTGGTGAGAAGCGTGGATCTCGAAAATCGTCTTCTTTAGCTGAAACACGGGAAAAGAGCTGTTGGTGCCGATTCAAGATAGTTAGCCATTGCTCAAACATCCCACGCTCTCGATAGGTTTCAGCTATTTCTGACCAGTATATAGCCTTCTCACAGTCTGTGATTTCCATTTCTTGTATTATCTGTTCTAGCTCTACATAGCTAATTTCCTGTCCAAATACCTGTTTTAGTTTTAAGATATCTTCAGCACTAGGGAAGTTTCCTGATAGCATTGCCAAGCGAGCTTGCCAGATCTCTGGATACAGATGTTGATTAAAAGCAAGAGAAGAAGCTTTTTTGAAAGTAGCTTCAGCTTCATAGTAATGGCCGTTGTGATAAAGTGTTATCGCTAGGAGTTGATGGGCCAGCCAATTACCTGGAAATATGGATACTTGTTTTCTAGCAAGTTCTTCGGCTGCTTCGAATCGGTCGGTCTCAAAGTAGCTTTCCATAATACTTCCAGTTTCACCACTGAAAATACCTTCAGCAAACCCATCGGCTAGTTGCAAAGGAAGCTTCTGGTCTAAAGAGATGGCTTGTTGAAAGACCACAAATGCTCGCTGACTTTCTGCTCGCCACCTGTAAGACTCTCCAAGATATATATAACCAAGTTTCTCTGTTGGATAGATATTTACTGTATCTTCGGCGATTTTGAGCAGTGTTGCATAGTTTCTTTGTGTGGCAGCATGCTCAAGCAGTATTAGTCTGCGCTCTCTTTCATTGAGCTTGCCAACTTTTTCTAAAGCAGTCTTAATTGAGCTTGCATTCGATTTTCGCGCTAGTTGGCCAAAAAATCTTTCAATACGAGCTAGATAGAAGTAAGGCAGTACAAACTGTGGATCTGCAGCCGTTGCAGCCTCAAACTGCTCTTTTGCTGCGATCCACTCCGATTTTCTGTAAAGATTGACTGCTGAAAGAAAAGCATTTAACGCAACCAGCGAATTGGTAAGTATCTCACTTATTTTGCGGCCTTCGCCTTCGTATACTTTTAACTCACGCTCAATCTTAGAACCAATCTCATCAACAATGCTGAATATAGATTCAAAGAGGTCTTCTGTTGCCAAGCGTTTCACATATATCCAATTAATAAGCTTTCCAGAAGAAGTTTCATAAAGGTGGACAGAGATAGAGAGATTTCCAGCAATTCTTGCAAAGGAGCCAGTTATACAAACATCGGTTTCGGCCTGCTTGCTTATCTGTAGGGAACTTGTTTTATCAAGTTCTTCAAGGTCTGGTTCTAGTTGAAATACTAGATCGGCTATCTGTTCGCTACTAGCAACTTTAAGGCTCATGTTGGTGGAAAGCCTAGCAGTAAAAAGTTCAATAAGAGCCTGTTTCAGCCAGTTTAACTCTGGATCTTGTGTAAGGTTTTCAAAATAGACGACAGAGCAGGAATTATAGACAGTACTTCCACTATCGGTTCTGGTACTGACTCTACTTGCCTTAAAATCTGGCTCAGCAGTTTTTCTGATCTCTTGCAGCTCTCTTAAAAGCGTCTGGGTATCTTGAAACCTCAGCTCTGGACTCTTATGCAAGCACTTGTCAATAATCGACTGCAGTCTTTTAGCAGAAGGGTCATCGAGTTCTAAAGGTTGGGCAGTTACCCCTATTATCTTGTAGGCAGTTTCCAAAGCAGAACTACCTTCAAAAGGGACTCTTGCAGAGAACATCTCATAGAGCAAGATTCCAAAAGAGAAGATGTCACAACGATGATCGAGAGGCAAGCTCTGTACTTGTTCTGGTGAAAGGTACTGTACTGTAGCCACAACTGGCTGCTCTTCGGTTTTGAATAGGCCCCGTTTGCGATGCTCTGCAGGTGAGCTTGTATCGGCTTCTGAGAATTTTGCAAGACCAAAATCGAGAATTTTTACAACGCCGCGTTCTCCAATAAAGATATTTTCCGGCTTTATCTGCTTGTGAATAATGCCAGACTGATGAGCTAGCTTGAGTCCTTCGCCTATTTGCAGAGCTATATCTATAGCAATATTGACTGCGACTGCTCCAGACTTGAGTGTCTCGCGAAGTGTTTGACCTTCTAGGTACTCAAAAGCAAT
>JAEUQL010000040.1:12059-14099 GCA_016789295.1 Blastocatellia bacterium
TCACCTTCTCTGCCTATATCATAGATTTTGATAATATTGGGGTGGTTTAATAATGATGCTGCCCTTGCTTCCTGGAGAAACCGTTGTCTTTTGCCTTCATCTGAAGTGTACTGAGTGCGCAAAAGTTTCAATATGACGGTTCTGTTCTGCGCTTGATCAAATGCTTTAAAAACGTCGCTTATCACGCCGCTACCGATCTGTTCCAAAATTGAGTAGTGAGAGATGTTTTTAGCGATCATCTTCTTGCAAATAATCCCAAAAGAATCTTTAAGGAGCAGCAATTCTAAATCAAATGAGCAAATTAGAACATAGGTTACTGTTTGGTATTGACAAGCTTGTAACAGCAACTTTTGGGGAAAGAGATAAAGATTGACCACTTACAGTTATTTTGCAATAGAAAAAAGTAATCTTTAAGTTATACTGAAGCTTCTCTATGAAGCTACCTTATACCCATATAAAGATAAGCAATACTAAAAACGCAAGTAGAAGCAAGATTATTTAGAGCAACAAGAGTATAGACAATGGCACAGATAATCAGAAATCCTGCATGGAATGAAACTGCCCCATCACGCACCAAAAGAACACCTAAACAGAAGAAAGGTCTGATCTACCTAGCTCTTGCTGGTGGTGGAGTTGGTGCTCTAGGTTTTGAGATTGGAGGGCTTTGTGCCCTTGAGCGTATTCTCAACCCAAGTGGTTCTGGCCATAAGCCGATGCTAAATGACTTACTGACTGGATGTCAGGGTGTTTCTGCCGGTTCTATAGTTTCTTCTTTACTTTCTGTAGGCTTTTCTCCACACACCATACGCGATGTAATGCTTGAGCAGTCAACAGCATTTCCTTCCTTGACAAGAAATGCTTTAGGGACTCAACCAGCAGCTTATCTATCTCTAGTAGAACAGTTTGCAAAAGGTCTTCTAAGGACAGTTTTTGCTGTAGTTAACGGCCTTGTCCGACTCGATCTACCTATGATATGGCCTTTTGGACAGATCAAACGCCCTCCAAAGCTGAGCAAAGATAAAGGTGAGTACTCTTATCTGCAGATGTTGGCCAAAATGATAAAACTTGGTGCACTAGAACAAGCAAGTGTCAACAATTTTATCCATAACCTTCTGGATACTCTCGAAGGAGGTCTCTACTCTTCTCAAGGCATAGGTGAATATATTAGAGAGGTAATTCAAGGCTACACCGACTACACAGATAGCTTCAAGAGTCTTAAGAAAGAGCTTTTCATCTATGGAGCAGAGCTTAACACGTCACAAGTAAGAGTTTTTGGTACACACGGTGAGCATTTGGCGTATGACCTTATTGATGCACCTATCTCCAAGTGTGTAGAGGTTTCTTGTGCTATACCAGCATTCTTCAAACCTGTCTATCTTTCCCAGACCGACAAATACTATGTTGATGGGGGAGTAATTAAGAGCTTACACCTGCAAAATCTGATAGACCGCATCAACTATGTTCGCCCTAGTCAACAGGTTCCGGCTATGATACTTACTTTCTTTCCTTTTGTTCCCCCTGTCTATCCTGCAGGTAAAGACTATGCACAACTGAGCGTGCTGGAACTACTCTCTTTTTCACTCAAGATGACATACTTGGAGAAATTCCAGACAGCTCTTAGATCTTACAGGCACGAAGAAGAGAACAACATATATATACAGATATTTAAGCCAAGTCGCCACAGTAGGACTGCACGCACACACCCACTACAAGACATCTCCAAAGAGCATATTGCACAACTCAACTATGAAGGAGAGGTTTCTGTCTATAGAACTTTTCTCAATGACTATGAACGGCTACTGAAAATGTTTAAGAACCTTGGTGTAGATATTGCTCCACGCGAGGAGATATCCCTACTTCTAAAGACCTGTCGCTCTTACTATGGTCTGGCTACTCCAACCCTTGAAGATGTAGAAACAGACTCAAGCCTCCCCGACCTACTCATCAAAAAACCAAAATCCCAAAGAAAGACAAAGAGAGCAACAGCATAGAAAAGCCAAAGACTAGAGTCTTAAGAGAGGGCAGATGGGCAGAAAAGCC
>JAEUQL010000410.1 GCA_016789295.1 Blastocatellia bacterium
TTAGCAGATAGACTCTTATCAGTAATAGAGAAAGAGAAAAACTCTGACATTATTGCATTGCTATCAGAAGCCTTTGGATCGTTAGTAGAGAAAGGAAAAGTAGAGAGAGAGAAAGTAGAGAAAGTTGCTAGCTGTCTCTTATCAGCGATTGAGAAAGAAGAAGATTCTGGGAAACGTTCATTTCTATCATGGGTCTTTAGGTCGTTAGTAGAGAAAGGAAAAGTAGAAAGAGAGAAAGTAGAGAAAGTTGCTAGCTATCTATTATTAGCGATTGAGAAAGAAGAAGATTCTGAGAAACTTTCGTTTCTATCAGAAGCCTTTGGATCGTTAGTAGAGAAAGGAAAAGTAGAGAGAGAGAAAGTAGAGAAAGTTGCTAGCTATCTATTATCAGCGATTGAGAAAGAAGAACATTCTTACGAACTTTCATCTCTATCAAAAGCTTTTGTATTATTAGTGGAGAAGGTAGGAAAAGCAGAAGCAGGAAAGCTGGCAGATAGACTCTTATCAGCTATGAAGAAAGAGGAAGATTTAAAGCGTTTTTCCTGTCTATCAAGAGCTTTTATATTGTCAGTAGAGAAGGGAAAGGTAGAGAGAGAGAAAGTAGAGAAAGTTGCTAGCTATCTATTATCAGTGATTGAGAAAGAGGAAGATTTTGACAATCTTTTATCTCTATCGGAAGATTTTGCATCATTAGCAGATAAGGTAGGAGAGGCAGAAGCAGGAAAGCTAGCAGATAGACTCTTATCACTAATAGAGAAAGAGAAAGACTCTCACAATCTTTTTTTATCTCTGTCAAAAGCTTTTTCATTATTAGGAAGAAAAGAAAAGATAGAGAAATTTGTCACCAAAATTTTATCAAGCATAGAGCTACAGGAAGATTTTTATACTTTTTTATTTCTACTAGAAGCCTTCTCATCATTAGCAGAGACGGGAAAGGTAGAGCCATGGGAAGTAGAGAAAATCGCCAACAAGCTTTTATTAGTTGTAGACGATGATTTGTCCCTTCTAGACACGGATAGAAATATACCAACAGCCCTTTTATCTGTAGTTGACAAATCAGAATCAAAAACAAAACAGAGATTTTTTAAATGGCTTTCCAAGTTTGCAAGCCAACGCGAAACTTCCAGAATTTTCAATTATTATGTAGACTCCGAACATTTTTCACGCATTTTGCAGGAGGCATCAGAGCAAGAGCTAGTCGATATCCTCAAACAGCCTTTTGTTGCTGGAAAGATTCAAGAGGCTTGCTTAAAAGCTTTTGAGCTAAAGTTCAAATTAGAAAAACCTGAAGAGAAATTTGATGGAAATCTCTATAAGTTTCTCAAGTGGGTTAAGACTAATAAAGATGAGAAGATAAGAAAGCTTGATCTCTCTTCGCCGATAGTAAATTGATATCAATCTTGAGAGTGACTGGGCATTAGCTGAGTTTCGTGTTGTAAACAGAAAGCTTTCTGATCAAAAATAGTTTGGTTTGAAAGATATTCCATTCTCTCGCTGTCAATAAAAAGGTTGTTTGTATCTGAACAATCCTAAATTAAGGGATAGCCTTGTTTTGCCTGCAACAATTCGGTATTATTGCCTTAATTCACTGGATAAATAAGGCTTTATGCGGATAGAAGAATTACAGCTAATCGAAAAAATACATCGTCCACCTCTGGACAAGCTTAAAGAGGTGGACGATTTTGTGGAAACAAAAATAGCTGATCAGCAAACACCTATTGAAACAAGCCCTAGTTTAAAAGGGGCTTTGGCTCGTCCTGGCTTTTCTGTGTCTGCTGAAGATATAGACGAAGTGCGCCAATGATATGTTTTAAGTCGAAAGCGTCATTCTCATCTTCATCAGCTTCTGTCGTGGCTTAGTTGAGCCACCCTGTTTTTTGTAGTCCTGAAATAGCTGTATTGATAATCTTCCCAGGATTCATATTGCTAGTGTTGATTGTTAAGTCTGCTTGTTCATAAAAAGGCTCTCTTGAAGAGAGGATAGCTCGAAGTTCTGCCATTGCATCAAGGCGATTGGCTACAGGGCGACGGTCGCCTTGTTCGAGGACGCGCTTCATATGATCTTCGGGATTAGCTCGAAGCCATATAGTAATGGTCTGCTGTTTTAGAAGCTCAAAAGCTTCTGTATTGGTGACTATGCCACCAGGCAGCGCGATCACAGCAGGAATATTTCTGGAAAGAAGCTCTACAAGAGCCTGTCCTTCGAGTCGTCGGTAGTAGCTTTCGCCGTGTAGTGCAAAGATTTCGGCTAAGCTGAGTCCAGCAATGTCTTCGATCCTTTCGTCGAGTTCCCAAAAATGGATCTTTAGGGTTTTGGCAAGCAACTTTCCGATGGTTGTCTTTCCTGCTCCACGAAGCCCCAAGAGGCTGATGCTTTTCTTGCTTGTATGGCCAAAAAGAAGCTTCAAGATCTTCTGCACTTGTGCAAGCTCGCTTTCACTGCGCCCGATCAATATCCTGTCGATCTCAGTGCGGAGTTGACTTGTTTGGCTGCTTTGAACTTCAACTTCTACAAAGAGTTCTGTGAGGTTGACTTTTAGTGCAGTTGCAATTGTTGAGAGGCGACTGATGGCGATGTTGCCTTCTCCAGCTTCTATCTGGGCTACGAAACGTAGGCTCAATCCAGTCATTTCTGCCAGTTCTTTCAGTGTAAGCCTACGTTGCTTGCGCACTGAACGAATCCTCTGCCCAAGCCTATGTAGAAATTCGTTGGTGATGGCTTCATCCTTGTTTGTAACTATCTTTTCAGCAATAACTTTGTTTTCTTTGGTCTCTGTTTTCATGGTTGGCAGTATACTGCATACTTCAGAAAGATAGAAGCAATATCTTGCTTGCTTTTATCTCTTATAGTGTCGTAAACTTCATCTTCCCTAAAAATCCAGCAAACAGTTGTAGATTGTAGAGAAGTAGCGTAAGGAGAGAATCGAGCTAAGGAGAAATATGGACGCAATAAAGTTTGAGACCGATCCATCAAGATACAAGCATATAGAGTTAAGAGTAGATGGGGCGGTTGCGACGATAAGCTTAGATGTAAAAGAGGATGCAGGGCTTAGACCTGGATATGCACTAAAGCTAAACTCTTATGATCTTTCGGTTGACATAGAGCTTGCTGATGCGGTCAACAGGCTCAGGTTTGAGCACCCAGAAGTTTCTGTAGTAATCATCACCAGCAAGCGTGATGGAATCTTTTCTGCCGGTGCAAACATCTTCATGCTCGGCAGTTCAACACACAATTTCAAAGTAAATTTTTGCAAATACACAAACGAGACAAGGCTAGCAATCGAAGACGCCACAGAAAACAGTGGGCAGGTGTATATTGCTGCTCTAAATGGGATTTCGAGTGGTGGAGGGTATGAGCTTCCGTTGGCTTGCAAGGAGATATACCTTGTAGACGACAAGCGTTCGGCTGTAAGTCTGCCAGAAGTTCCTTACCTTGCGGTGCTACCTGGCACAGGTGGATTGACGAGGCTTGTAGACAAGCGTCGTGTTAGGCGTGATCGTGCAGACATTTTCGTAACTTTGGCAGAGGGGATAAAGGGGCAGAAGGCTGTTGATTGGGGGTTGATAGATGGAACTTTTCCACTTTCCAAATTCAGTGACTCTGTAATGGAGCGTGCAAAAGCGCACATAGACGAAGGAAGGCTAGGTCGCAAGGGGATAAAACTTAGCTCGTTATCGCCTGAGATCAGCGACAGCAGTATCGAGTACAGGCACGTCAAGTTGACTTTTGGTCCTGAAGAGCGAGTAGCAAGGCTTCAGATTGAAGGTCCAAAAGAGGTTACAGAGATACCCGAAGATGCTACAGAACTGGGTGCAGACTGGTATCCATTTAGGGTATTTCGTGAGATCGAAGATGCAATTTTGAACTTACGGTTCAACTATCCAGAAGCAGGGCTGATCTTGCTGCAGACTCGCGGTGAGCTTGAGAAAGTTATTGAAATGGATAGGGCATTGGCTGCACATCGCAGCAACTGGTTTGTAAATGAAGTAGTTCTTTACATCAAGCGTGTACTCAAGCGGGTAGATGTTTCGGCAAAAAGTTTCTTTGCTATTGTCGATCAAGGCTCCTGTTTTGCGGGAAGCTTTTTAGAGTTGGCACTTTCAGCAGATCGCGCCTATATGCTTTCTGGAACTTC
>JAEUQL010000411.1 GCA_016789295.1 Blastocatellia bacterium
ACCAAAAGAGAAGATATGGTGCATCAATTCAATTATTGAAGTCTTCTGGTCGAAAGCTACTACACCACCATGCCCAACACTTGCACCTATTGCACGTAGTTCTTCAAATCCAAATCTAGTATCTAGTAAATCTGGAGGAATAATTCCAGCAAGTGGCCCACCAATGATCACTCCTTTGAGATCTCCTGTCTTCAGACCACCACCAAATTCTTCTACTATAGTTCGGACAGGAATTCCAAAATCAACCTCATAAAGTCCTGGGTTATGAAAAAGTGAGTTGAGAGAAACTACCTTTGTACCCTGACTTTTAGAGAAACCTATCTTAGCATAAGCCTCACCACCATTCTCAACTATCCAGCCTATATTGGCCAATGTCTCAACATTGTTAATAAGCGTTGGCTTTCCCCACAAACCAGCCTGAGTAGGATAAGGTGGGCGGTAGTGTGCAGTTGGACGTTTCCCTTCTATCGAATTTAGAAGGGCTGTCTCTTCACCACAAACGTAGCTACCTTCCCCAACAACTATTTCTATATCGAAATTGAAACTGCTATTACCAATGTAAGCACCCAGCATTCCCGCTTGATGTGCCTCTTTTATTGCTTCTGAGAGTATAGAAAGAGCTTGAGGATATTCTTTACGCAAGTAAATAAATCCTTGGTTAGCACCAACAGTGTAGCCAGCAATCAGAGCGGCTTCGATGAGGCAATGTGGGTCATTTTCAATTATAAAGCGGTCGATAAACGCACCTGAATCACCCTCATCAGCATTTACTACAACATATTTTCTATCAGCCTGCATGGAAGCGACAGCTTGCCATTTCTTCCAAGTTGGAAAAGCTGCACCACCGCGACCTCTCAGGTTCGACAACCGCAAGGACTCTATTATTTCCGAGGGCTTTTGTTGCAAAACCTCTTTCAAGACTCGGTATCCACCAGCTTCAACATATCGCTCTAAAGATCTGCCATTCTGTATTCGTCTTAAAACTATCGACTGCGAAGATTTTATTTCAATCTTTGGCAGAGTAGCCTCCTGCGTGGTTGCAGGTGCTGCATAACACTTACCTAGACAGAAGATCTTGCAAAGCTGCCTTTCTGCCTGTTTCCACAGTTCCTGATTGAGATGGCGAGCGACAAAACAGGCTGTTCCTTGACAGACCTTATCTGAAAGTGAAATGTTTTTGAGGTGATAAAAGGTCGTATTTGATAGATTTTCAGTAGTGGGTTTCATAAGCCATTCCCCTTTGACTAAGCTGCTTCTGAATCAGCAGGAAAAGAAGAAGGGAAAGCATTGTAGAAGTTAAACTTACCAAACAATTCCACAACGTACTTGCTATTAGAAGCGTAGCTATAAACTTTCCCTAGTGCAATAGTAGAGTGATAATTGGTAGATCTCTGAATAGAAAATGCTGTAACAGTCTTGAAACAATTTTTCTAATTCAATATACTGCAAGTGGGTTTTGAAAAGCTCTAAACAGCTCTTAGGATATAAAAGCTCTAATGGCTTGTAGGAGAAAAGACGGACAATATGAATAAGATAATAATTGGCTTGCTTTGTACAGCCTTTTTGCTGATGCTGAGCGGGTCGAGTAGGGCGTTGCCCATTTCGGGAACGGATGAGGAGACAGAAAATTTCAAAAACTTCCTCAAATGTTCAAATAACGTGATGCTAGCCAGTTCAGGACTGGAGATACATTATAAACAACTTCCAGCAAGCAAGATTCCAGCAGAAGCACTCAAAAGCGGCACAACAAAGAAAGACATCAGAAAGTACCTATCCAGTTTCGCTCTCATCTCTTTTAGAAACCCCGTAAAGATAGCCAACACAACCCTTCAAGCTGGTGAATATCTTTTTGGTCTTGAAGAGAGTAAAGAAGGGACAGGTAAATGGTTCTTTTCAATCTATGAAAGCTCTTCTCGCAAATACATTATGCGTTTGGAGCCGATATTTGACACTCTCACACCTGCAAATACTGCACATGTAATAACGATGGAGATTAATAGAAGACCTGGCAGCAACCGTTTCAAAATAGAGGTCAAGCTTGGTAGTCTCTCTATAGCAACACGAGAAGCCTTTGAGATTTAGCAGGTATATAATGAAGCGTCATAGTTTTGCTTCTATCTTTTTAGTCTTATTAACTCTATCTCTATTTTTAGTCTCTTGTAGTAATCAAGCTAGCCGTGCGCAGTTAATGGTCTATTCACCACACGGTTCAGACCTTCTAGAAGCCTTCAAAACACGTTTTGAAGCAGCAAATCCCAACGTTGAAGTCCGCTACCTCGACATGGGTTCACAAGAGATCTACGACCGTATCAAGATCGAGCAAGCAAATCCACAAGCAGACATTTGGTGGGGAGCAGCAGCAGCTACTTTTGACAAAGCTGCTGCCGAAGGGCTGCTCGAACCTTACAAACCAAGTTGGTCAGCACAGGTTGAAGCCGATTGGCACGATAGTCAAGACCGTTGGTATGGAACTTTTCAAACCCCTGAAGTCATTGTTTACAACAAAGTAGCAGTAAAAGCTGAAGAGTCACCAAAAGACTGGGACGATGTACTCGATCCAAAATGGTCAGGTAAACTTCTCATCCGTGACCCGCTTAGATCAGACACAATGAGAACTATCTTTGGAGCAATGATCCTTCGTCAGTCTCAACCTGGCTCAGAGATAGAAAAGGGTTATGAGTGGCTAAAAAAACTCGATGCCAATACCAAAGAATATACAGTTGATGGGACGGCTCTTGTCCAGAAGTTAGCACGTCAAGAAGGGCTGGTCTCTCTTTGGGATCTTCCCGATGTAGCACTTGCTATAAATCGTCAAAACTTGCCTCTTGCTTTCAACATTCCAACAAGCGGAACTCCTGTTGTCATTGATGCTATAGCAGTCGTTAAAGGAAGCCGAAATCCAGAACTTGCACGCAAGTTCTATGAGTTCGTTACTTCCGAAGAGAGCTTGTTACTAGCAGCCAGTGAATATTTCCATCCACCATTGAGAAAAGATATCGACCCGAAAAAGCTTCCTGCTTGGCTTTCTGGCGTTGAAATCAAAGCAATGTCACTAAATCAGTCGTTGATGCGTTCTGAGATAGATAAGTGGATGCTTCACTGGGACACACAGATAAGAAACCAGAACAAAAAGTAGCGTCTCCAAAACAGAAAAGCTTTTTAATACTCTTTTCGGTGGCTGGTTTTATAAAGCTTTCTGTTTCAATAATTTGCTGAGAACGACGCTTTTGACTTAGAACACCTCAAGCGTCGAGTTACACAAAATTCTTGACACTCCCGCGTCGATCTAATGAATCCCCCTTTTTCAAAACTGGGAGGATGTCAATTTCTCTTAATTTACCCGCTTTTTTGTCTAGATTTTGGGAAGTACTGTACTTTTTGGATCTTTACCAAAATCACCATACATCAGTTGTTGATTATTACATTTAGTTTTTGAAGTAACTATATGAGAATTAGAGTCATAGGATATTTGTAAAAGCCAACCAAAAACATCTTCAGGCCAACTTGTAGGCCAATTAGACTCAGCAGGAAGCTCGTTTGAGTTTACACCTAGAGCTTGAGCAAATTGTAGTATTTGCCCATGATGCCAGCAAATTATAAGAACAGAATCATCATATTTGTTCTCTTTTAATATATGGTCAGCTAGTTCTTGATATTTATGGTCTTTATGCTTTGCATTAATTTCAAGGTCAAGTGCTTTTGCTAGAGGTTCTATGGTTAATCTGGGTCTTTCACTATTGTCTGAATCTTCTGTTGCAAAAAGATACTTAATCTCTATAGGTTTTCCATCAATTGCATAATTCTGAAAGTAAATTACATAAGCTTGTGCACGTTCTTGCCCTGCTACAGAAAGACCTTTTCCCTTGTCTGGCTTTTCAGCGTGACGAATCATTAAAATAGTTGTGTTTTTAGGCATAATTCTCCTTATCTGTTGACTGGGGTTTCTCCTCTTAACTTTAAACCATTTTGGCAGCATCAAGGTTTAATAGATGTGAGTAAATGGGAGTGTCAAGAATTTTGTGTTTTCATAAAGACTGAATACTCAGCACATTATACCTCAGCAGCATAAAGCCTTGTATTTCAATAAGTTCGTTAGGAACGGCACTTTGGGCTT
>JAEUQL010000412.1:0-240 GCA_016789295.1 Blastocatellia bacterium
GCATCACTGTAGTCTATCGCTACTCTCTCCTGAGCACGAAGATCCGTTTCGGCTGGCACAGCGTCAATAGCTACTTTTCCAACTTCTGCAAGTGTGGTCTCCAGACGCAAGACAAGTTCTTTGACAGAACTACCTCCAACAACCAATGCTCCGCGTAGAGGTGACTTTAGTGTTTCGGCAGTTTTGGGTGTAGAAGTGATAGAAACCCTGCTGCTTGTTTCTGGCTGCTTGGGTTTAAGT
>JAEUQL010000412.1:250-4091 GCA_016789295.1 Blastocatellia bacterium
AGCACGTCTAACACCTGAACTTGGCTTATGCCATTCAGAAAGCTCTGTGTTGACATATAAAGGAGAGTTAGCAAAATCGATATTGGGATTGGGTTTGCGGAAGTTCAAACTTGGTGGTAACACCTTTTCGTGTAGTGCAAAGATAGTCTTGAGAAGCCCTGCAGCACCAGCAGCACCTTTGAGGTGGCCTATATTGGATTTAACAGAACCAAGGGCAATAGACTGCTTAGCAGGATTAAAAGATGAGATAACTTCCGATAGGCTCTCTACTTCAACTACATCGCCAACACGGGTTGAAGTTCCATGACCTTCTATCAGGGTTGCTGTAGCTGGTGAAAGCCCAGCATTGCTCCAAGCTCTTTGCAGCGCAAGCTTCTGACCTATTGGATTTGGAGCAGTGATCCCTTTTCCTCGTCCATCGCTAGAACCACCAATCCCTCTTAGCACAGCATAGATCTTGTCACCATCGCGCTCGGCATCTTCTAAACGTTTCAAAATAAAGACAGCCGCCCCTTCACCCATCACAAAGCCGTCAGCTCCATCGGCGTAAGGTCTTGTGCCAGTTGCCGAAAGAGCACCAATCTTAGAGAACTTCACAAATGTAGAGATGCCCATATTGCGGTCAATACCGCCAGTCACTACTACATCAAAATCTCGCTCCACCAAACCTTCAACGGATGCACTTATTGCTGCCATTGCTGATGCACAAGCAGCATCACAAACATAGTTTGGGCCATGAAAATTAAAAAGGTTGGCTACACGTCCAGCAATACAATTGGCAAGCTCTCCTGGCATTGTGTCTTCAGTAATGTCAGGAAAGAATTCCTGTGTGTTGGCATGAAACTCACGCAGTATTGCTTCTCGTGTACTTGGTGGCAAAGATGCAAAGGATGGTGCGTTACTCAGCTCTCGTGCAAACTCTGGGTATTCTACACGGGCTGCAGTAATATAGTGTCGCTCGCC
Source organism: Blastocatellia bacterium (assembly GCA_016789295.1). Classification (GTDB taxonomy): domain Bacteria; phylum Acidobacteriota; class Blastocatellia; order Chloracidobacteriales; family JADJPF01; genus JAEUQL01. Next base: position 1,214 of record JAEUQL010000412.1, read on the forward strand.
AGCCATTGCATTACCCAAAATCACAGCAGTACGTTCTAAGTCGAGAGGTCGTTTGGGGTAACCATAATCTGCTAATGCTTCATAAGTAGACTTGACAGCCCATTTTTGGGTGTCATCCATAGATTGACTAACTCTTGGGGGAATAGGTAGATGCCAAGCAATAGGGTCCCAAGTGAAATCTCGAACCCATCCACCTATCTTCGAGTATGATTTGTCCGGGCATTTTGGATCTGGGTCGTAGTAAAGATCTGGGTTCCACCGATCAGCAGACACTTCACTGATAGAATAACGTCCTTGTTTGACATTCTTCCAAAATGTTGACGCATCAGGAGCGTCTGGTAGAACCGCTCCTAAACCTACAACGGCAATTGCTCTGTAAGCTGTATCTTCCATAAGTTCTTTCCATGAAAATTTTTAGAGCTTGAAATTATGTACACCACGGCTGTTTGATTAGTTGTTCAGTTCTCAAGCCAAAGCTCTAACTGCTAGTTTGAGATTAAATGAAAAAGAGATGCCCTTAAAAATAAAGGGAATGCCTACAGCCGAAAGACTAAACTTATTTCTCTTTATAGGCCGTTCTAGAAACTAGTTTAGAAAATAGAAGCATAGCTGCTTCTAGAGACAGTCTGTTCAGAGAGTTAAGATTGAGTTAGTTGGCAGTTCAAATCATCTTTTACTGTTTCCTCGATCTCCTGGGAAGTGATGGAATATCTATTTTTGTCAGGTAGTAGGGATTTTTTTCAAAAAGGCAAATGCTTTGGTGCATGCAACGAAGTTATTTATGCACCGCTTTGTGCTCGATCATACAGCACATCGGCAACATAATCCATATCTGTAATTATTCCTTGCTGTGAGCGGTATATTGCAGACAGGTTTAAAGCTGTTTCAAAGCTACTGTATTCTGCATCTGTCATAGCAGCACCGCCACCAATCCACTTCAGTCCATCTTGAGCAACCTTCAAAGCTGTTTCACGAGCATTGATACGGCTGATAGCTGCTAGGTCTGGGGCGTGGAAGCGCCTATCAAATTTTGGATTGAGATTGCCTTGAGCCGCAGCAGCAGCACGTTTGACCATAGCTTCTGCACCTTCTGCTACAGCGATCAATTCTCCCAATCTGAGTAGGATGTGCTGAAAACGGGTCAGCCGAGCAATGCGTGCACGTTCGAGGACTTCTGCCAAGGCGTGTAGAGCCAGCGCAGCAATATTTGCACCTATAGAACTCTGAGTTCGATGTAATGCTTCCATCTGTGCAGCTTTTTCATGGTAGTGTTGTCCACGGGTCTTGAGGTGCATCTGCCATCTGTCGCGGCTGATGGTCATCTCCATAATCTCTGAAGTTCCTTCGTAGATAGTAGTGATGCGCACATCTCTTTTATATTTCTCAACCATATATTCGCGGGTGTATCCATAACCACCCAAAGCTTGAATTGAAGCATCTGCAGCTATATTTCCTGCTTCTGTTGCTAAATATTTTGCTATAGCTCCTTCGGTGTTTAAGTTGGTCTCTCCAGCAGTAAGTCTGGCTGCGGTGGCTTCGATATAAGCGCGTGCTGCTTCAAGGTGGACAACGTGAGGGATTATCAACTTGTGTGTATACCCTTGTTTTTCGGAAAGTGGCCCACCAGCTTGTATTCTCTCTGTGGAATAGGGTATAGCTCTATCAAGTGCTGCCCATCCACCTCCGAGGCCAAATGCAGCAACCATCAGTCGTGTATAACCAAAGACTGCTTGTGCTTGTATTAAACCTTGACCCTCGGCCTCTCCTACCATGTTTTCCACTGGAACAAATACATCTTCTAGCGAAAGTGCAGCAGTGTTGCTAGCTCGTATACCGTGCTTGTCTTCTTGTTTTCCATAACTAAAGCCTTCTGCACCTTTTTCGACAATAAACCAGCTTGGTCCACCAGGAGTGTTTGCCAAAACAGTGTAGACATCTGCTACTCCACCATTGCTTATCCACTGTTTGTTGCCATTAATTTTGTAACCAACTACTTTCCCATTCTCTTCTACAGGGGTTGCAGTAGTACGAAGAGACGCAAGGTCGCTGCCTGCTTCTGCTTCTGTAGCACCATAAGCGTAGAGCACTCCATCGTTAGCGATCATTGAGAGCCACTTCTGCTTCTGTGTTTCTGTTCCGCCTGCAAGTACCGGGTCACTTCCCAAAAAGGTTGCAAGTACACCTGTGGCGACTCCTAGATCTACGCGAGCCATAGCTTCACAGATACGGTAGATATCTACAGCATCTCCGCCCATGCCACCATAAGCTTCTGGAACAAAAAGAAGTTGAATACCGAGGTCAGAGCCTATCCCTCTGACTATCTCTGTAGGAAATTCGTCGCGTGTGTCAAAACCTAAAAGATCGTGATCTGAAACCTTTTCCGCTATGTAGTCCTTAAAAGCTTTTAAGGTAAGTTCTAAAGTCTCTTGATCGAGACCTGTAGTAGCAATTTTCATAGTTTCCCCTTCCCAATACAGAATCTATCCTGTATGACTAGAGTTAAAAGTTCAATGCGATGTGCTGCTTGTAAATGGCATTTCTGCAAATGCCTAGCACTGAGGTGAAAGGATGAGCTTTCAGTTGCAACAAGCCGCAAACTGAGAAAGATACTAGGACAATCGACTGAGACTTTGAAAGGAGTTCAAAGCCTTTAATATTTAATTAGATTTGATCATATGCTTTTTTTCTAGTCAAGTTAGCTATAGTGCACTTCTCGAAACTAGTGACATAAGATGGCATAGCTACTGCTTACTTCTTGAACCAGGACAGAACGTCATCGATGTTAGCAAAATCAAAGATGGCTTCTGCCAGAGATTCAAGACCATCAAGATCGAGTTTCTTTACACTATCTTCTACTTCTGATGGCATAGAACCGAAT
>JAEUQL010000413.1 GCA_016789295.1 Blastocatellia bacterium
TGAGAGAGTTAGATCTCCATAAAGCTTATATCTTTAGTTAAGGTGAAAGTGAACAATTATGATAAGAGATGAAGAAAGTAAGTCTAGACAACTTGATAAAATAAAAGGGATTAGTCGAATTGACAGTCAGGATGGACGAACACATGGTTGGTATGTGAGGGTCTTTTTCAAATCTGAAAAGCGGATCAAGTTCTTCAGTGATGGTGTGTACGGTGGAAAAGAAAGGGCTTTTGAAAAAGCATTAAGATTTCGTAATAGAGCTGAACGAGAATTGGGTAAACCAAGAACCGATAGGATTATCATAACGCAGACCAAAAGAAACCAAACTACTGGAATTGTTGGCATCAGGAAGAAGAAAGAGAGGGATGTCAACAAAGATGGTGAAATCGTCTACAGAAATATTTATGAGGTATCTTGGTGTCCTGAGCCAAACAGAGTAATCAACAAAAGAATATCGATAGATAAATACGGAGAAGAGCAGGCTTTTCACAAAGCCTATCGTATTAAGAGGGCTGCCGAAAAGCAGCTTTATGGCAAACCGATCCTTCCACCACTCAAGAAGTGGCTCGAACAACAGCAAGGACAATAACAGAGAGGGTTGTTGAGGTATTTTCTATCTCAACAACTCTTTAGAGAAAATCCCTACTCCAAATAATCATAAATATAAAATCTAATTACACTAGTTGAAGCCTGTTAGGCTATACTATCTATCCAGTAGCCTTACAAAAGCTCGGAAGGATAGTCACGGATGGCAGGGTCAACAGTATCAAAGTTCTTACTATTGTTTCTGCTAACATTTCCTTTTCTTGCAGCAGCTTCTCCTACCACTGCAAATTTACCAGCCAAAACCGATCCAGCACTAATTGGGCAGCCTGCAATGCGCCTGTTTACAAACAGAGATGGACTACCACAAAACACCATTCACAAAATAGCCGTTGATAGCAAAGGCTATCTATGGATAGCTACTGCCGATGGTGCTGCATACTACAATGGACGAGAATGGCAGATCGTCAACATGCCTAACTACAGCATGTCAAATGACATCTTTGCTCTCATCACAAGTAGCGATGGCAGTATATGGTTTGGAACTAACGGCGGAGGAGTATCTCAGCTAAAAGATGGAAAATGGACTACTTACACAAAAGCGAATGGACTACCAAGCAATCTAATCTTCAGTCTGCTAGAGACACGCTCAAAAGATGGGAAGATGCAGATATGGGCAGGAACTTTTGGTAGTGGCGTAGCCTGTTTAGAAGATGGGAAATGGACTGTCTACAGCAAGAAAGATGGTCTTGGAGACGATGTAGTATTTGCACTTTTAGAAACTAAGGAGAGTGATGGAAGTTCTGTAATTTGGGCAGGAACATACAATGGTGGAGTATCAAAGTTTGCTCATCAAGTATGGTCAAGTTATGACGAAAGATGGGGACTTCCTAGTAGGGAAGTTAGATCTCTTCTAGCCACAAAGGCTGAAGATGGCTCAAATATTATTTGGGCTGGAACTGTTGCTGGATTGGCTAAACTGGAGACAAAGATAAGTGACCAGTGGACTGTCTATACTACACAATCGGGTCTACCTAATAACCGCATATGGTCACTCATAGAGACACGAACAAGAGACGGCAAGAGCATTATTTGGGCTGGAACAAATGGTGGTGGTTTAGCTAAATTGGAGCGAGGCAGATGGAGGGTTTATGACAGTAACAATGGGCTACCGAATAATCTGATATACACCATACTGGAAGCAGTATCCAAGGAAGGAAGACACACACTATGGGTTGGCTTAGAAGGTGGAGGTTTGGTCAGGATAGAAGAGGATAAGTGGATCTCATTCAACAGAAACTCTGGCCTTCCAAACAATGAGGTTCTTTCTATTTTGGGTAGTAAGAAAACACCTTCTCTACTTTGGGTAGGAACTTATGGTGGAGGCTTGGCTAGATTAGAAGACGGTAAATGGACTATCTACGACAAAACGGCTGGGCTTTCAAGCGACATTATTAGTGCATTACTTGAGACAACCTCTGAAGAAGGTACTACTAAAATCTGGGTAGGAACAGCCAGCGATGGCCTCTGTCTGTTTGAAAAAGGGGAGTGGCTTCACTACACGACTAGGGATGGGCTTTGTAACAATGAAGTTAGGTCTTTGCTTGAGACTGATGCTGATATAGAGAATTCAGTTTCTAACAAACAGAAAACTTTGTGGGTAGGAACTTTTGATGGTCTTTCAAGATATGAAAAAGGTGTCTGGCGAACTTATAGAACAACAGATGGCCTTCCAAATAATGGTGTAAATGTGCTTCTTGAGACTAGAGCTTCTGATGGAACCAGAACACTTTGGGTAGGAACCTATGGTGGGGGACTTGGTAAGTATGAGAAAGGTACTTGGACTGTCTACAACCTTAACAATGGCCTACCTAGCAACATCATTTTCAGCCTTCTAGAGACTGTTTCAGAAGATGGAGAGCGTTTTTTGTGGGTAGGAACCAATGGTGGAGGGGTAGCAAGACTCAAACTTGGTACAAAAACAGCAAAATGGGAGATCTTTTCAACTGCTTCACTTCCTGCAATTGCAAACAACACTATCTATCAGATTCAGGAGGACAGAAAAGGCCAGATATACCTCTTAACAAACAAAGGGGTGATCAGACTTACACCAAATAGTACAGGAAGTTACAAAGTATATAGATTTACTACAGAAGATGGCCTTCCTAGCAATGAGTGTAAAAAAGCTTCTACAGTAGATAGTGTAGGAAGGATCTGGGTAGGTACAGTTGGTGGGCTGGCAGTCTTTGATCCAGAACGGGAAGTAAAAGATATCTCTCAAAAACAGCTTTATCTAAATTTCAAGAAAGGTTCTGATTGGCCATCACTTGCATACAACAACAACAACATAACATTTGAGTCAACTCTGTTAAGCTTTTACAAAGAAGACCAAACAAGATATAGAACACAGCTTGAAGGGCTTGACCCAGAACCTTCTGAATGGACTTCTGACTATAAACGAACATATACAAATCTTTTGGAAAATAGCTATATCTTCAAAGTTTGGGCAAGAGATTATGCTGGTAACATCTCTGGGCCAATAGTAGTCAATTTCAGAGTGCGTCCGGCTCCATGGCGCACTTGGTGGGCTTATACACTCTATTTCATAACTGTTCTTGGTTTTGCATTTAGATTCTATTCATGGAGGATAGGTAAAGTTGAAAAGAAGCAGAGAGAAAAAATAGACTATCTGCAACAATTGCTAGAAAGTACAAGAACTATCAACTCACAACTCGACCTATCTACTGTACTTAAGAAGATAGTTGAAGAGAGTGCACAGCTTATAGACTGTGAGCCTGGTGGAATAGGACTAGTTGATGGTGATCAGGTAGTTTTTAACCATATATGGTTTAAGGATCATTGGGAGAATGAAACTGCAATATTTAAACTTGGTGAAGGAATTGCTGGCCGTGTAGCACTCTCTGCATCAGCTATGATTGTCAACAACCCAGAATTTTCAACAGACGTGGCATTTATAAACCTTATGCAGAAGTATTCTATTTCGGGTTTGATGGATCTGCCTATCATTTCACGAAATGGTAAAGTAGTTGGTGTCTTGGATGTTCGTCGCCAAGCCGGGCGAAGGCCATTCAATGATACAGACAGAAAATTACTAGAATCTTTTGCCCATCAAGCTGCTGTTGCTATTGAAAATGCTTCACTCTATGGAGAACTTGAAGAGAAGAGCGAAGTGATTACAAGGTCTCTTAAAGTTTTAGAAGAGAAGAATTTAATGATTCTAAACTCTATGAAAGAGCTAGAAAGGCTCTACAAGAAAGAGCAAGAGCTGACACGTGCTCTTCAGGAACTCGACCGCATGAAAGACAACTTCCTTGCTGTTACATCGCACGAAATGAGAACCCCATTAACCGTGCTTAAAGGCCACACCGAGCTACTGCTAGACCAGATACTAGGGCCTATTGGCCAGCCTCAAGAGAAAGCCTTGATCACTTGTGAGCGAATGATAGATAGAATGTCGGCAACATTTGATGACATCTTGGAGATGCTCAAAGTCCATGAAGGCCATCTTAGCTTGG
>JAEUQL010000414.1 GCA_016789295.1 Blastocatellia bacterium
CTCACTGGTTAAGCAGACTACGGCTGGCATCAAGTAGAAGACCACACCACCGCCTGCAGGTATTGCTGTTAGTAACCTTGACAGATGCGTGTTTTCAACTATGTGCAGAAAACCCAGAAAGAAATCTATCATAGTAGGTGTAACAGCCATTACTAGATACTTTCTCGCTGGATAATCACTCTTTTCTATGCGGCAGATAAATGGATAGACTACTAGCCCTGCCAAAAGTCCTGTGTATATACCTAAACAACGAGCACAGACTGGAACTGTTTCTCCAAAAAAACAGAAAGACCGAGACGGTATCTGGTGACAAAGCGTAGAGAAGAATCTACGTGCTGCAAAAGCTATAAGTAAACCTGTAGAATTTGCCTCAGAATCTGTCCAGCATGTAGCGACAAAGATTAACAGAAATAGTCCTATAACTGAAGACAGAAGAATAAAATATGAGCACTTGGGAGCCAAATTTTTCACCATACCCTCTATTATCCTTTTTCTTCCATCTGCTTCTACAGCTTATCGCCAGATCGGTCAAAATGATTTAGAAAAGATCTCACAATCTATTGTGATCAATCTACAGGCAGCATTAAAACTGTCTAAAATCCATTTCTTATTGCAATACTTTGTTTGTGGATGCAGGTATGAGCGGGAAAAAATCTATCAAATAATCAAGATCGACGATGTTAACCAAATCTTGTTTGTTGAAACAGAATCTAGGAAATGTTCTCGAAATAGTAAAAAAGGTTGGAGCTATCAAAGAGTCTATTTTGATTTTAGTGGTTGCATTAACTCTGCTAATGCAACCATTTACTATTGTATACAACGGGTCTACTGTGCAGAGGCTTTGCTCTGTTGGAGAAGTTTTACAACTGCATGTCCAACACCTCTTGCAGAAGCGGGATTCTGACCAGTTACAAGCCTTTCACTCACTGCAACACTTTCTTGCCATGGAGCTGCTTTCTGAATCTTTGCCCCTCTCTCTATAAGTTTATCTTCTAGCAAAAAGGGCATAACTTCGGTCAACTCCATTGAAGCCTCTTCTTCATTTGTAAATGCAGCAACAGTTTTACCCTGGACTAGAAAAGTTCCATCTGAGAGTTTGACGTTTACTACTCCTGCTGGACCGTGACAAATAGCAGCTACTACTCCACCATTCTCATAAATAGCTGCTGTTGTCTTTGCAAGAGGTTCATCGTCTGGAAAATCCCACATAGTACCGTGTCCACCAGCAAAAATGATTGCATCGTAGTCTGTAGGGCTTATATCTGCAGGACTAAAAGTGTTATCAAGTTTATTCATCAACTCTTTGGATTCTAGAAACTTTTTGTTCTCTGGATCTGTAAGTTCACGACTCTTCTCATCCATTGCACCTGCACCACCCTTTGGGCTTAGAAAGTCTATCTGAAACCCTGCTTCTTCAAGTACATAGAATGGGTGTGTCACTTCTGGCAGATAGTAACCGGTTTGACGACCTGTGTTACCAAGCTCTTTGTGGTTGGTTACAACTATTAACGCTTTGGGCATCTTTAATTTCTCCTTGCTCTGAAAACTGAAGTATTAGTACCTTCAGCTTCTATATGTTTATTGATGGCTAAACCTTAAAAGTTCATAATGGATTTGAAAAATTATAAATTTTTCTTTTATCTATAAATAATTTTATGGTTAGTTTTGAATGGTATCGTAGTTTCTTAGAGGTTTATAGAGTAGGAACCGTATCGGCAGCGGCAAACAGACTCTATCTGACACAGCCAACAGTAAGCCAACATCTTGCAGCCCTCGAAGCAGAGATAGGGGAGCCTCTTTTTATCCGTACACCGAGAAAAATGGTAGCTACAGAAAAAGGGAAAGAGCTATACACACATGTAGCGCAGGCTATAGATAGGTTGGAGAGTGTAAGTAAGGCTCTACGTTTGTCTCAAAGTAGTGAAAGACCACTATTTAAGCTTGGAACTCCAGTAGAGTTTTTTCAAGAACGGTTTGTTGAAATCTTAGATAAATGCTCTTGTCGCATTTGGGTAAAGTTTGGCCTGACATCAGAACTTATTGATAGCCTCAAAGAAGGGGATCTTGATGTAGTAGTCGCTACAAAGAAGTTCACTGTGGTAGACATAGAGTATCAGAAGATTGCTCAAGAGAACTTTCTTCTTGTAGGAAGCTCTAAGATAGAAATTCCTAAATTTGATCAGCAGAAAGAAAAAGAATTGGAAATTATCAAACAGTGGCTAGAAAATCAGATGTGGATCAGTTACAGTACAGAGCTACCTATAATTCGAAGAGTCTGGCAGAAGATTTTCAAGATACGTCCAGAGTTTAGTCCAACTTATATTATTCCAAATCTACACGCTATCTTAAAAGCTGTCCAACTTGGCCTTGGAGTTACTCTTTTACCAGAATATATCTGTAAAAAGGCATTAGAAGAAGGATCTATTCAGATTCTTTACTCTTTTTCAGACCCTATAGAGAATGATCTTTGGCTTGCTTACAAGAAAACAGACCGCAACCACCCTCTTTTGAAGCAGATCTTAGAGCAAATTTCTGAGTAGTTGAAATTGTCAGGCTTAAAACAGAGAGAAGAAATAACAAGAGGTTTTTATAGTAAGAAACCTCTTGTTATTAGATGTGCATAGAAGTTTTAGAAAGAGAAGCGTAGGCCAAGTTGTATCTGACGTGGCAGAAAAGCTCCTCTGAAACGCTCTCTGGGTAGAGTAAATCGACCGTTTTCTTGTGTTGGAAGCTGAAAGTTGCCTTGCATATCTGGCAAGAAATTACGATCTATGGCATTTGGATCTATGTTAGTCTTGTTGAAGAGGTTAAAGACTTCGAAGATCAAGTTTAACTTGTAAATTTCAGAGAATTTAACAACACGTTGGAATCTAACATCAAAAGCTGCAAATCCAGGTGTGATTCCAGTGTTGCGTCCTACATTGGGTCTGTCTCCATCGCTTCCATCCATATTCAGATCTGTAGACGTTATGAGGTTGTAAGGACGGCTACCATTTGCACTGACTATGAAGGAGAGTTGATAGTCACGTAGTAGTGGGTTTTTGGAGTAGCTCAGCGAAACATTTCCTGAAAGTATGAACCGATGTCGTAGGTCTTGTATTGATAAACCTCTCTCATTTCTTATATTTAATGAATTTGCTGCTACATCAATGAGTCTAACTTCTGTTGGAAATACTTGTAGAACATTGTCTATAGCCTTTGAGTATGTGTAAGTGCCAAGGATGTCAAACCCAGGAGAGAATCTGTAGAGCACTGTAGCTGTTAGAGCATTATAATAGCTGTCAGATGCAGACTCTGTTTGATTGATGACGCCTTGTGTTGGATCAACACGACCTGTCAACATAGATAGTAGAGGATTGTTTGGAACAGGTCTGACTATCGGGTTTATGTTTCTTCTAGAAACAAGTTTTATCCCACGTACAAAGTTGTATGCAAGAGATATTTCTGTTTTCTTGTTTAAAATATAGTCAATCCCCAAGTTTGCTTGTTGTGAATAACTACTACGCAGGTTAGGATCGACTCGTTCTACTGCTGAAAATTGAGGCACTAAATCGAGTCCTGGTCCTTGAGGAAGAGTTGTTGATTGTGGAAGTGTTCCACCAGGACTCAAACCAGGAAGTGTTGAGAATGGAAAAGGAAGAGTCAATAACTGCAGTCTACCAACTTCTTGTTGTCTGGCAACTGCACTTGTGCCAAATGTAAGAAAACCAAAGAAGAGACCATAGCCAGCTTTGAATCTTAGGTTTTGCAAGTTCTTGGGACTGTAAGCTACTGCAATACGTGGTGAGAAATTACCACTATTGTTAGGAGTAAGGTTTATTCTGTCTAGATCATACCGAACACCAAATTTAACCAATAGGTTCTCTTTGGCTTTTAGATCATTTTGGACAAAAGCAGAGAAGTAGTTTGATCTGATATTCTCTCCAAGTCTTGGATCACCGAATCCTTGAACATAGGCTGCTGGTATTGGTAGCCTATCAAGAGGAACTCCAGTAGGGAAGTTTGGAATAACAGTTGGAAAAATTACTGAGACTGCTCTTAGAAAAGAACGTTGTAGAGGAGATCGTAGTGATGG
>JAEUQL010000415.1 GCA_016789295.1 Blastocatellia bacterium
GGCTGAAAGCTCTTCTTTAAATGCCAGAAGTCCAACAGGGATCAATAGTAGGGTAATTAAGATGCTAGAAACTAGTGGAGCAACACTGATATTCCAACCTACTCTATAAGCAAATAGAAATCCAATTTCGACAGCAGCTATCCCTAACCCAACTGCACATATAGCCCAGTTTGTCTTTTCTATGGAATCCCAAGAAATTTTCTCTGCTGGATAGAAAAGCGCACCTATTAAACAGACAAAGAAAGCTACAGCATAAGCAACCATCATTGCAGTAAATGGATTGCTACTTTTTGGAATAGATTTTTGTGATATATGATAGAGAATATTACCGCCAACAACTAAAGCTATAGGAAAGTAGAATGACTTCATAAACGTGTCCGCTCCATTAACAGATCCATTTGTGGATCAGAGCCAAGTTGAAATATATGTTCACCAACAACCCGAAAGCCCCATCTCTGATAAAAAGCTATAGCTCTCCGATTCTGTTCCCACACTCCGAGCCAAATAGTCTCGTAACCCTGACTCTTTCCTCTATCAATGCACGATTGCATCAAACTTTGGCCAATTCCTTGACCAAGATACTCTTTTAAGACATATATTCGAGATATCTCTATTGGCTTTGTGCCAGAAACCGTGTCTGGTGCTACACCAGCCTGAAGCTTTGCATACCCAACCGCTCTGGTTTCAACCTCGGCAATTAGGACGGTAGTTAGTGGATCGCATATTTCCTCCAGTTGCTTATCCAAGCTGAAGGCTTCAGAAAGGTAAGATTCTATATCTTTGGGATCGTTAGCTTCTATAAATGTGTCATAGAAAGTTTTACTACCAAGCTCTGTTAATAGTCCAGCATCTACAGTGGTAGCCTGCCGAATGATAGGAGTATTTTTTCTAATCATAAGCCAGAGTTTATCATGAAGCATTTTAAATCTCACTCCAACAAGTACTACGGGAAATAGTCTCATTAGGAATCACTGTTGGAAAAAAGTTATTTGTTAAACTCAGAAAAGCCTAACTTTTAGGAAAAGATTGAGTTAGTCTATCCCTTTTTACACTGTAGAACTTTCCACAATTATCGACTATTTTAGAAATCTTATAATTCTTGATAGACACTTTTATGGATCTAGTGTAATAATTTCCACCATACGGTAAAAAATACAGGCTGAGTCCTTGTTTATGATCAGAAAGCTGACAAAGTTTGTCATTTTTCTGGTTACAAAAAATGTCGCCAAGCTGAGATATATAAGATTTCAATAGACGACAAAAAGGATGGGCTTTAATAGGTCTTTCTTATTGCGAGCTACAAATATCAACTGATATTTACAGGAGATAAACAATGAAAGGAAGAAGCGGATTACTAGTTGCCCTGGTCATTGCTGTAGTAATGACAGCAATGGTATGGACAGTTCCGAAGGATCGCATATTAGCTTCCAGTGGGAGGAGTTTGGCCGTTACAGCAAGCCAAGCTGCGGTCTACTCACAAGTCTACGTAAAAACAGATGAGGACAGGATAACAGCAAGTAGATTAGGAACAGTAGTAGAAGACTATGGGACATTCGTTCTAATTGAAAGCAGATCATCAGATGAACTGTCATCAAGAGTAAAGAGTTTTGCCACAAACTTAGAAGTAAAACAACTTGACACAAGCTTAAACTTACGTAGTTACAGATATGAACCAACCAAGTTTGACCCAACATCAAGATTTGAAGTAGCAGGAGGGTACAAAGCTGTAGCAGATGTTACAGGAGACTACTACTTGGTACAGTTCATTGGTCCTGTAACAGATGAATGGCTCGGTGAAGTCAAGCAAGCAGGTGGAGAGATTATCCAGTACGTACCAAACCAAGCCTTCCTTATCCATGCAGATGCCAGTGCAGCAGACAAGATCAAGTCATCAAGACACGTCCGCTGGATGGGAACATATCAAGCTGCTCACAAGCTGAGCAAAGAGTTGATGTGGGCATTTGGAGACGAACAGAAGGCAGACCCAGACAACAGTTTGGGTAACTATGGTAAGACAGCAGCAGCAGAATATGAAGTAGCTGTTTTTTCAAGAGCAAATAAAGAAGATCTACTGAGCCAACTAAAACGAGTGAATGCAGAAGTAAGCAAAACTATTACATTGCCAAATAGCTTCTTTAACATCGTTCGAGTCAAGCTAGATCCAGCAGCAGTCAAAGTAGTAGCAGCAATGAAAGACGTTTTGGCTATAGACCCTTACATTGCACCATCAAATGCAACTGAAAAAGGTCGATTATCTGACTTTGCAATAGAGCTACTAACATCATCCATTGCAACAAGCCACATCTCTTCATCAACAAACGAAGGCTCTTATGACCTACTTGCTGCTCAGTATGACAGTTTTGTACAAGATTCTTCAGAATCAGCAAGTTTAGAGCCGTTGACGATAATCCTTTCAACAAACAGGATGCTGAGTCGTCCAGCAGCAGCAAAAAACATACTCACTGTAGGCTCTCTGCAGGCACAATCAGCAGATGGCAGAAGCAGACCAGAGCTACTTGGGTCATTAACAGAGGCTGTAGATGCAGCTAAAGAGTTTACAAGCTTCTGGAGAAACAACAATGGTGGTCGCATTCCAAGCCCTGCACTTGTCAAAGCTGCCCTCATCAATTCCACAACAGAAGGTGAAGCAGTAAGTGCTAGCAATGTAGTCAATTCAACTACCAGCACAGACTATATTGATCAGACTGAAGCACTGACAAAACCAGGACAGAGCTACAGTTTTTCAGCGACTGTTGCAGATAGTTCTAAACCTGTCAAAGTAACACTTGCTTGGACAGACCCTGCAGCCCTTGTTGACCCAGCACTGGTAAACAACCTCGATTTGGAAGTGATGGTAGATGGCCAAACCTACAAAGGAAACGTCCTCAGAGAAGGCGTTTCTGTATTGGGAGGTAGAGCCGATTCCACAAACAACGTTGAGACTGTCGTTCTACCAGCAGGCATTTCTGGCAACGTCACAATAAATGTGGTCGCTACATCTCTCAATGGCGATGGCATTTTGGGTAATCAAGACACAACAGACCAGCACTTTGCTCTAGCAGTATCAAACATCAGACCAGAAGTAGGTGAAGTCATAACTGCAGCAGGTTCAACACTGGTGATGGAAGGTTGTCCTCCAAACAATAATGCTATCGACCCAGGTGAGAGAGTTACTGTCAGTTTTGCACTTCAAAACACTGGCACAGGTAACGCCACAGATGTTGTTGCAACACTTCAAACAACAGGTGGAGTCACCATGCCAAGTGGGCCACAAAACTATGGAACACTGGTAGCTGGTGGGCCAGCAGTGTCGAGAAATTTCACTTTTGTTGTTGACCCGTCAGTAGTTTGCGGTGGCACTGTCACTGCAACTCTTAATCTAGGTGCACTCGGCTCTGTAAACTTTACTCTGACTACTGGAACAACCGCAACAGTAACTACAACTTTCAGAAACACTGCAAGAATAAATGTTCCAGGAACAGGTACCATAGGCAACGCTGCTCCATATCCATCAAACATAAGTGTGAGCGGAGTTACTGGGACTATAAGCAAAGTTACCGTTAAACTGAACACTTTTAATCATACTTTCCCAGATGACACAGACATACTACTTGTCAGTCCAACAGGTCAGAAAGTAGTAATCTTCTCTGATGTGGGTGGCAGCACAGATGCAGTCAACCTTACTTTCACACTTGATGATGCTGCTGCTGCAGCCCTTCCAGATGCTGGGCCACTTGTTTCTGGAACTTTCAGACCTACAAACATAGGTGCAACAGACACATTTGCAGCACCAGCACCAGCAGCACCTTATGGCTCAACACTGAGCACATTTAATGGACAAAACCCAAATGGCACTTGGAATCTCTACATAGTAGATGATACATCTGGTGATTCTGGCAGTTTTAATGGTGGATGGGAACTTAACATCTCTACAACAGCGAGAGTTTGTACAACTCCTTGCATTAACACCCCAGCACTATCTATCAATAATGCAACAGTAACAGAAGGCAATTCTGGAACTGTCAATGCTGTATTTACTGTAAGCATTTCAAACGCATCACCAATGC
>JAEUQL010000416.1 GCA_016789295.1 Blastocatellia bacterium
CTATCAGATAATTACTATTCCCTCCCCTTTCCAAAGCTTCTATTCTTGGATCTTTATTTGACCCAGCAAAAGTAAGTTTCAGCGTTGCAGTCTCTTTTTTACTGTCTGCCCGGAACTTAAGCACTGCTTCATTTTTCATCAGGTAGAAACTGTACCCAGCTCCTCTGGCTGAATAGTTTACTTGTTCTGCAAACTGTCCACGGTTGAGTTCAAAGCTGAGTGGAATTTTAGCCAGATCATACTTTGCTTTTGAAGTATGTGAGCTATCGGTAGATCTTGATCCAGACTTTGAAGAAGCTTTGGTTAATGAAACAATATTAATAACCAGAAAGACAGAAAGGATAAGAATGAATATAGATCGGCCATTAAAAACTGAAGTAGAGTCTAATCTGTTTATTCTCATTAAAATACCTCATAAATAAAGAGTTTGAGGAGAGCAGTAGTAGAAACTTCAATCTTACGAAACTTAGTGCAAATCTACAAGACGGCAAAAACAGATAAACACCTTTAAATTCTACAGAGATTTCTGTTAGCCTCTCTG
Source organism: Blastocatellia bacterium (assembly GCA_016789295.1). Classification (GTDB taxonomy): domain Bacteria; phylum Acidobacteriota; class Blastocatellia; order Chloracidobacteriales; family JADJPF01; genus JAEUQL01. The sequence goes on from JAEUQL010000416.1 coordinate 542, forward strand.
CATTTAACAAAGATGCCACAAAACAGATAAGGCTTATGACAAAAAAAAGTGTTAAGCAAGACTTTAGTACAGCCGATCTATTTCAAGAACTCAAAGACGAGTTTGAACAGAAAGGAGAGGCTTATCAGCAGCAGAAAAGAGCGCAAGATGGGACGCCTTTGGCAGAGCGGATGCGACCACACAACTTGGATGAGTTTGTGGGACAACAAAAAGTGTTAGGAAAAGGTACATTATTACGCCGATTGATAGAAAAAGATGAATTAAGATCTTTTATCTTTTGGGGGCCTCCAGGAACAGGTAAGACAACCTTAGCCCAGATAATTGCCAGTAAGACCGAGTCGCAGTTTCTACCCTTTAGTGCCGTTACTGCTGGGATTAAAGAGGTTAAAGCTGTAATGCTCGATGCAGAACGTTATAAAAAAGCCACCTCAAGACGCACAGTACTCTTTGTCGATGAGATACATAGATTTAACCGTGCCCAGCAAGATGCTTTCCTGCCATATGTAGAAAGTGGAACGATTATTCTAATAGGTGCAACAACAGAAAACCCTTCGTTTGAGATCAACAGTGCTCTACTATCACGCTCTCATGTAGTCACACTTGAGACATTGGAAGAAGACGAACTTGTAGAACTACTAGAGCGTGCTCTTAAAGACAGAGAGCGTGGACTAGGGTCAATAAATGTAGATATAGAGCCATCTGCTTTAGGGTTTTTAGCAAGGTTTTCTGCTGGAGACGCGAGAAATGCTCTAAACTGTTTAGAAATGCTTGTACTTGCTACAGAGCCTAACGAGACTGGCGTCAGAGTAATCTCAGAAAGTAGCGTAGGTGAGATCTTGCATAGAACTACTCTACGTTATGACAAGTCTGGTGAAGAGCATTTCAATATAATTTCGGCTTTTATAAAATCTATCCGGAATTCCGATCCAGATGCTGCGCTCTACTGGCTTGCACGAATGCTTGAAGCAGGTGAAGATCCGATCTATGTAGCTCGCAGACTTGTTCACCACGCAAGCGAAGATGTAGGTTTAGCCGATCCTCTTGCTCTCCAACAAGCAATTGCAGCAAAACAGGCAGTTGAGCTGCTTGGATTACCTGAATGTAAACTTGCGCTAGCACAAGCTACTCTCTATCTTTCACTTGCTCCTAAATCGAATTCTGTCTATGTAGCATATAAAGCTGCTGCAAGTGATGCACTTCAGACCGGACGTGAAGTAGTACCTTTACACCTACGCAATGCTCCTACAAGCCTGATGAAAAGACTTGGTTATGGAGAAGGTTATCAGTATGCACATGATTTTGAAGAGGCCAGAACAGAGATGCAGTGTCTGCCTGAAAATCTAGCAGGCCGTAGATATTACAACCCAAGCAAGTATGGTTGGGAAGGAAACAGATTCAAGACAGAGTCAACTTTACATACAACACCAGATAGAAAGGATAACTGATATGAGTTCAACATCAACAGCATTTCAGCTACATTCCAGCGTCACCAGTTTTGTTTCAACTACTCGCAAGATGCTTATAGGAAAGGATTGGGTAGAGTCAGTATCAGGCAAAAGCTTTCCTGTTTACGATCCAGCAACAGGCGAACTTCTCGCTACTGTCACAGAAGGAGATAAAGAAGACATCAACCGAGCGGTGAAGGCTGCTCGTGAAGCTTTTGATAGTGGCCCATGGTCAAAGATGACTGCTTCAGAACGTGGCCGACTTATCTGGCGACTGGCTGACTTGCTAGAAAAGCATACTGAAGAGTTTGCACAACTCGAATCACTCGATAATGGAAAGCCGTTAGCAGTAGCTCGTGCTGCCGATGTTCCACTCGCAGTAGATCTTTTTCGCTACATGGCAGGTTGGGCTACAAAGATAGAAGGCACTACTATTCCGATATCTGTTCCTTACACTCCTGGTGCAGAGTATCTTGCCTACACAAAACGTGAGCCAGTAGGTGTAGTAGGTCAGATAATTCCTTGGAATTTCCCATTGCTGATGGCTGTTTGGAAGTTAGGACCTGCTCTTGCAACTGGTTGTACTGTAGTTCTCAAACCCGCAGAACAGACACCACTAACTGCCTTGCTTTTGGGTGAACTTATCCTTGAAGCAGGATTTCCTGCTGGTGTTGTAAATATTGTTCCTGGGTATGGAGAAACTGCTGGTGCTGCACTGGCTGCACACCCAGACGTTGACAAAGTAGCATTTACAGGCTCAACCGAAGTTGGGAAATTGATTGTTCAAGCTGCTGCTGGCAACCTCAAAAAAGTTACACTGGAGCTTGGTGGTAAATCACCAAATATTGTTCTCAACGATGCAGATGTTGAACTAGCTATTCAAGGTGCAGCAAATGCTATCTTCTTTAATCACGGACAATGCTGTGCTGCTGGTTCGAGGCTTTATGCCCACCAGAATGTTTATGACAAAGTAGTAGAAGGGGTTGCGACTATTGCTGACAAGATCAGAGTAGGTGCTGGCTTGGATCCATCTACCGAAATGGGACCCCTTGTTTCAGAAGAGCAATTGCGTCGTGTTTGTGGTTATATAGAGTCAGGAAAAGGTGATGGGGCAAAAGCTGTAGCAGGTGGTGAAAGATTAGGAGATAAAGGCTACTTTGTTAAACCTACGATTTTGACAGATGTTAAGCAAAATATGAAAGTAGTCCAAGAAGAGATCTTTGGTCCAGTAGTAACTGCTATGCCATTTAAAGATGTAGAAGAGATAATTCCTGTAGCAAACGATACAGTCTACGGGCTTGCAGCAGGAATATGGACTTCAGACCTGAGCAAAGCACACAAAATAGCTTCTCACCTACGCGCAGGAACAGTCTGGATCAATTGCTACAACATTTTTGATGCAGCACTTCCCTTTGGTGGATACAAGCAGTCTGGTTGGGGTAGAGAGATGGGGCGCGATGCTCTAGACCTTTACACAGAAGTCAAATCCGTCTGCATAAGGCTCTAAAAATCTTATGGGCGTTGGCTACTGAGCTGACGCTCACAAAACTCTCTTTCTGAAATAGCAACTCGAAGTATCTATTTTTCTAAGGCTTGCTTAAAATAGCTTTTCACTTCAAAGTTTGTAACTTTGTAAAATTTCGGTGAAAAGATGAAATTTAAATTTCGAAACTTAGGGCCAATAGAAGAGACTGAGCTGGATCTACATCCCTTGACGATTATTATTGGTCCTAATAATTCGGCGAAAACTTATATTGCTTATTCGTTGTATGGAATATTAAAACATCTTCGAACTAATTATGATTCATACAGTGAGATAAAGTCGCTTTTACACAAAGAATCAGACACAACTTTTTCTGTAAAAAAGGATGAGTTGATAGAGAAACTAAAGAGCATTTTTGAAGCAGAAACTAAAAAATTCAAGAAACACCTTACATTTTTTTTTCAAGATTCAAGTAGAAAACTTTTCTCGAAAACAGATTATGAGCTTCTTATAGAAGATCAAGAAATTGATACTGCTATTAGTACTGTTATAAGTGGAATGAGAAAGGGGTTAAGTCTAGAGGTACACTACGACGAA
>JAEUQL010000417.1 GCA_016789295.1 Blastocatellia bacterium
TTGTGGCTCCCTCTCAGAAGAATGTAACTGCCATAGGAACTATGGGATATGCTCCCCCTGAGCTTTTTGCTGGTAAGGTTGAACCTCGCTCCGATCTTTACAGCTTAGGAGCAACCATGTTCCACTTGTTGACTGGCAAAGACCCTCAAGACAATCCTCTGCTGATGTTTGACTTTACTCGTAATCCAAGAATGTGCGAGATAAACACAGAACTCAGTAAAGGCATTGATGAGATTGTTTCAAAGGCCGTAGAGCACAAACCTTCCAGCCGCTTTTCATCTGGAGATGAGATGAAAAAAGCTCTTGAAGATCATCTGCTCTGGCTCGAACGTGGTGTAATCTCTTCTTCTGCCCCAGCCCAAGTATCCAAAGGGATCTTCTGTTCTGCTTGTGGGCACTCTATGGGAGTTGGAGACCGTTTCTGTAATAACTGTGGTGCACCCAACCCTGAATTTGCTTCCCAGCAAGTCTCTGTAGTACTTGCAGGAGCAAATGGTCAACTTATTACACTGCCTCTTACAAAAGAGAGCAGCATGTTTGGTCGCCTTGATACCAACCGTGGAATCTATCCAGATGTGGATCTGACGCCTTATGATAGAGAAGGTAAGGTTTCTCGTCGCCACGCGATGATTCATCAAGAAAAAGGTCAGTTTTTCATAGAAGATCTCGGTAGCACTAATGGGACTTATATTAACAACACCAAAATTCCAGCAAAGCAGCGGCAAAAAATAAGCACCGGTGAAGAGCTGCGCTTTGGTGACATCATAATGAAGTTTTTCATTGGCCCTGTTCCTCCATCTGTAGTTATTCCTACAAGGATCGCAACTGGAGGAGTAGTAAATCAGTCTTCAGTTAAACACACCATCGAAGGAAGTGCTGTAGGAATAGCAGGTATAGCACTTGCCGGCTCATCAAAAGCCCCAGCACCAAGAACCACAGACTCACAACAGAAGAACGAGCTGGTATCTACAAAGGTGGAGTTTCCTTCAAGGGTTAAGATAGGAGAAATAACTCCTCTTCGTATTTCGCTCAGAGCTTTACCTTTGGGCACAAAAGTAGAGAAGAATCTTGACCACGATGTGGAGTTTGAAGTCTCCCTTGATAAATTGGGAGCTTCTGGTAAATCTGGAAGTAGTCGCACACTCGATGCTTACATCGCTGCACCTGGTTTCGAAATAGAGCCTGAAATATTTGCAAAACTGACTGTTCCTGTAACAGGCTTCTCCATCCCTTCTGTCTTCTACTTAAAAGGGATACAGACAGGTTCTACTATAGTGACCATAGACTTTTATCAGGATGCAACTTGTGTTTGCAGCGTAAATGTGAAGACTGAAATAGTCTAAGAGATCTATAAACTATTTTGCCTCACTCAAAATCTTTAAGCACGCCATAGAAATCTGTTTTGGCGTGCTATCTCGTAGTTTATTCTGATACCCCACGATGAAATTAAGAAAAGCCTATCAAGAAAGCAGAAGAGCGTGATTGCTAAGTCTATACTCAAAGGTGATGAAGAAGGTGGAAAAGTTTACACCGATGAGATACTTGTTGTAGATGACGAGGAGAACGTCTTACTCACCATATCTACTATTCTCACTCAAGATGGCTACAAGGTAGATACTGCAAGTAATGGTCTTGAAGCAATAGAAAGGCTCAACAGGAAAAGCTATGACCTAGTGCTAACCGACATGAGGATGGGAAAAGTCAATGGGCTGGATGTCTTAGAGCACGTTCATAAATTCTCGCCTTCAACCGTTCTGATAGTGCTTACCGGCTATGCTTCTGTAGAAGACACTATAGAAGCCCTTAGACGCAACGCCTATGACTATCTGATCAAACCCTGTCTTATAGAAGACTTAAAACAGACGGTAAAACGAGGTCTTGAGCATAGACGCCTTGAACTGCTGGCCAAACAACGTGAACAGCAGCTCGAAGCAATGAACAGGGAACTCGAATCGCTTGTCAAAGAGCGTACAAGAGATCTAGAAAATGCAAATAGAGAACTGCAAGAGAAGAATAAGCAGATGGAAACGTTTGTCTACCTTGTATCTCACGACTTGCGCTCACCATTACTTTCTATCCAAGGATTGGCTGCAATACTTCAAGAAGAGTATAAGGAGCAGTTTGTACAAGGTGAAGGAACTCGCTATGTAGATATGATTTTGAAGAGTGCAAAGCAGATGAACGGACTGATAGATGATCTGTTAGAGTTCTCTAAACTTGGCCGCTCAAGCCTCAAGATACAAATCCTAGACACCAATGTTCTTGTTCGTGAAGTTTGGGCCAGGGTAAGCCATCTGGATCAGAGCGTAGAAATAGTCATTAAAGAGAATCTACCTTTTATCAGAGCCGATTATCTGAAGATCTCACAGATATTTTCCAACCTGCTAGAAAATTCTATAAAGTATCGTAGAAATGATGTCGCTTCAAAAGTCGAAGTAGATTGTCAAGAAGACTCTCAAGAATGGCACTTTACTATTTCTGACAACGGATCTGGCTTTGAACCAGAATATAATGAACGTATATTTCAGCTTTTTCACAGACTTGCAGAGCATGGGAGTGGATCGGGAATGGGGCTTCCCATAGTCAGAAAGATAGCACAAATGCACGGTGGGCATGCTTGGGCAGAAGGCTATCCTGGACGAGGAACAAAATTCCACTTCACTATTAAGAAAGATAGCTCTCCGCATGCAAAAACATTTTGATCTAATGAATAGACCAAAAGTTTCTATAATAATTGCATCTTACAACTCGAAATCTACTATAGAAAAATGTCTGCAAGCATTACTTGCACAAAAAGAAGAAGAAACCTTTGAGATTATAGTTGTAGATAGTTCAGACGATGCAACTTCAGAACTGGTGTCTAACAAATATCCAGAAGTCAGACTCTATACATTCTCTGAAAGGAAATTCCCAGGAGATGCTAGGAATTTTGGTATTTCTAAAGCTATGGGCAGTATCGTAGCTTTCACAGATACTGACTGCGTACCTCACCCAAATTGGATAAAAGAGTTAGTAAATGCCCAAAAACAGTATCCACTGATTGGAGGCTCTGTTGATATAGCCAACCCTGCAAAGCTCATTTCTTGGGCTTCTTACTTCTGCGAATTTAGCCAATGGATTCCTAATTCAAAAAATAGATTTATAGAAATGCCTGGCTGTTGTTTAGCTATAGATAAAGCATTTTTTGAAAAGTTTGGGCCATTTATTGAAGGAACTTACTGTTCTGACACAGCTTTTCACTGGAAAGCCAATCAAAGTGGTTACTATCCATTCTTTGTAAACTCTATGAGGGTGTCACACCTCAATATTGATAAGTTTACAAAATTTGTCAAAAAACAGTTTAGTCATGGAAAGCAGTTTGCTCGTGTAAGAGTCAAGGAAAAAAACTTTACTATCTTGCAACGTATTATCTACGTGCTAGGATCACCTCTTATCCCTCTACTACTTTTCTTCAGAAACTCTCAGCGCGTATGCAAAGCACAAAGATATATAAAAGAGTTTGTGAAAGCTTCTCCATTCACTCTACTTGGTCTTACACTCTGGTCTCTTGGTGAGGCCGTAGGATATATAGCTGGAGCCAAGAAGTAGAGTAACATTCATTGTCTATTAGCTACTGTCTACCTGCAACTACTAGCTGTTTGTAAAAAAATAGCTGTGTAGAAGATCCTATGCTGTCATTTTTACACCTTTTCCAGAAAAAGCCTGTTGTAGCTATGAGGAGATTAAATGTTAGAATGGTTGATAATTGGTGGTGGAATACACGGTACACACATCTCAGCACTGCTGACTCAAACAAAGAAAGTTCCCAATGACCGTATACGTGTACTGGATCCATATCCAGAACCGCTTTCACGTTGGAATGAGTGTACAGAGAATTGTGGCATGTCTTTTTTGCGCTCTCCTGATGTTCATCATATAGACTTGCATCCTTTTGCACTTCACTATTTTTCAAAATCTCCAGTTGGTAAACCTTTTGCTAACTTTACATGGCCTTATGATAGACCTTCTTTAGAACTGTTTCAGATTCACTGTAAAGAGACTATTAAGAAATATCGACTGG
>JAEUQL010000418.1 GCA_016789295.1 Blastocatellia bacterium
TGCTATAGTGGTTCTGATCAGTTTGCGATTCACAGCCACCTCCACAGTTTGATCCTTGATAGATTTTATCAGGAGACTTTCTTACAAGCCTTCATATCCGAAGGCAGACTGGCCAAGTGCTTTGAAGCTTCTAGTTTTGGTAAAACTCTTATTGACTATATTTCTTCTATAGACTGTAGATCTTATGTCTTTTTATCTCTAGATCTCAAATTTACAAGAACGCTATAACGGCCTTTCAGCCAGAAAACACCTGCTTGGGTTTCAGGAATAGACTGGAATAGAAAACTTTAATGGTTGCCAAATAATAACTTGCCAAGGTCTATTTGGCAAGGTCAAAAACATTAGACCCAGAGCTAAAACTTAGCTCTGATGCAGACTCTTGTCTGGCTCGTTCTCTTCTACAGTTGCTTGCTCAATAACCAGAGTTGCAGTGGCAGCAAAACTCTCTATATCTTTTTTTACCGATTCTAAGGAGCGTCTGCTGTTCATATATTCAATCCAAGCTGCCGTTTGAGTTACTCTGCGTGTGGTTTCTTCTCCAAGTAAACTAGCCATCAAGGCTATGAGATTTGAAGACGATTCTATCTGGTCGAGAAGTGTTGAGATTATCTTGTAGGCCGATTGAACAGTGGCTGGACTAAGATTGGCTACTTTAACTTCTTCTTTCTCTGTTTTTTCATCCTGTTCTCTACTTTTGCTCACCTTACCTCCTCAATAGCAGTTTTACGATAGAATGGTAGTTCAACTACTTCAACCCCAATCCTATCACCTGCAATCTCTATAGAGTGTACTTGTCCTGGCGTGAAATGATCCCGTCTCAAATAGGCTAGTGCTACTGGCTGGTTCAGCGCAGGTGATACTATAGAACTTGTGATATAGCCAATCTCTTTACCGTCTTTGTTAAAAACTTTTGTGCCAACGGCAGGTAGATTGCTACTTTGAACAACTATTCCCGAAAGGCGTTTGGCTGTTTGACCGTGTCCACGGTGATGTATCTTGGCTATAGTTTCTTGCCCTAGATAGCACCCTTTTTTGTAGCTTACTGCATGTTCAAGCCCTGCTTCTAGCAGAATTATTGTATCGTCCATATCCACTTTGTATTCTGCAATGCCTGCTTCAACACGAAGTAGGTCTAGAGCATTCAGCCCACAAGGCTTTGCACCAGCATCAGTGAGAGCATTGAAGACTGTTGGTGCATTCTTCTCAACAAGAAGATCAAAGCCTTCTTCGCCAGTACGAGAATTCTTGAAGACTCTAAGCTCCTCCCCTGCAATCTTGACAGACCTGTTGTTTAGAGCTTCAAGACTTGCGACCAGTCCTGCTCCAAGATTAAAGAGGATCTTTGTAGAGTGAGGACCTTGTAGAGAAAGAAAGGTAGTAGTTTCTGTTATATCTGTAACGAAAAAATCACCAGCAGGGACAAATTTTTCTAAGCTTTTAAACACCCACTCTCGCGTCACCGCAGCAGTATCTATGAGAAGAGACTCTTCCAATCGATAGATCCAACAATCTGCTTGAATCCTTCCTGTAGTGTTGAGGAAAGCGGCATATGCTCCTTCACCAGGCTTGAGAATTTTTACATCATTACTAACAAGTCCTTGAAGGAATTGTACAGAGTTTTTACCCGATAGATAGATTCTACCGCGATGTGAAAGATCTATAACTCCTGCAGACTCTCTAACTGCCTTATACTCTGATTGAGTATCACCATAATCTGCTATCACTTCCCACTCACCAGCAGAAGTAATAGTGGCATGATGGCGTATATGTTCGCTTTGAAGCAGACTTTTTTTCATGTTGTCTCCTTGTAGTCTATTTATCATCTTTTGGTTTGAGAATCTTTATCTCATTTACTGATGTTGGAAGAAGTTCATTATACTTTATCTCTAGTCTTTGTCCTTTTTCTATATCTTGCAGTGTTATCTTCTTTTTGCCAAATAGACCTAAAACACCTTTTTCAGCATATATCTCCGTAACTTTGTTTACGCGGTAGGTGTATTTGTCACCTGTAATCTCATCAGTTCCTTTAAACGTTTGTGCATCAACATTTATACTTTCAACAACCACTATGGTTTTTCGTTCACGCTTGACTCTTGGGGGGGTGTTAGGCAATTTGCCTGTCCCATAAGACCCCTGAGCAAAGACGTGGTTAGAGAAAAATAGAGAAAGAAGAATTAAAAAGACAACTCTTTTCATAGTTCACCTTAATTTTATAGATATATCTGTTTTTGGCCATCTTTGGACTCAGTATGGAGTCTACTAGTTGGCTAAAGCCATTTTCAACCTACCTTTGAACCATTTTTACGAAAGACCCGATGGCTTGAAGTCGATCTTGGCCTCTACTTCTGCAATGCGGTTGTAGGAGTCGAACTTTACAACTACTTCCTCTTTTTTGCTGCTAACACCAGTAGTTTCTAATGTAGTCTGTTTTGTTTGCCATTCAAGTTGCCCAAAAAGACTTTTCACAAGAAGTCTATGATCTACTTCATATGTGGATATGGCTTGGCTAAGAAGTCCTGAAACTTCAATAGCTCGCAGTTCCATCTTCTCAAAGATTTTTGACATTCCATAGATCAAAAGAAATGCAGACCCATTGCCATAATTGCCAGCGTAATATCCATCAGCTTTGCATAAACCAGAAGCAATTATTGCTATCTCGTGTCCATCAACTTCTGAAACAGGTAGCTCCGGTTGTATAAAGATATCTACCCTGTGTTCTTTACCATATTGGTGCAGCCACCATGCTTGCTTGGTTACTTGCTCTGGCAACTGGCTCTGATGATTTGCCCATGCCCACAACCAGGTTCCACTTATATGGCTCTCTGAACCAAGTATCTGTATCGGGAAAGTTCTATCAAGCCCAAAATCTATCAGAGCTTTTTCTAGATCTACATTCCAAAAATGCTCTCCAAGATAGTCGGCTAACCTCTGCTGTTTGAGTAGGGAGATTGCAAGATATGTGGATAGTAATTCTCGTCTTTTCAAAAAAGTTTTCCTTAGTTAGGTTTTAAAATCGTTCGTGTACTAAAAAATAGAAGTAGTGATAGAGCTTGTATAACAATAGCTACTAGCCAAGTTATCAATACCTTTTTCATAGCAATTTTTGCCATTAGATAATCATTATCTTCTGTTTTAAGCTTTGAGTAGTTTCTGTTCCATTTTATGACTGATACTAGCCCAAAAAATGGAATAGCTTGTGCTGTAACCATCATAGAAGAGACAGAATGGTTGTAGAGGAGGAATGTGTTGATCAAGGTAAAAACTATGGCTAGTGTTGTTCCTAGTTTTAAGTTGTTTGCTTCTGCACAAGCTTCTGTAACTTTGCGTAGCAGCACTGATGATGCAATAGAGCTTTCAATGTTTATAGCATGTGAGCAGTACGGGCAAATATCAACTCCAAGCATTATCACTTCATTACAGAATGGACAGCGAAATATATACTTCATAAAATCTATACTTTGTTGGCTTTGAGTTCTGACAGTGGATAATGAGTACCACGCCAGCTTATCCCATTGTTGACCAATGTTTTTACCGTTGAATTTAGAATGATGAAGGTAAAAAGTGCTGCGGCTATTGGAAAAGCAAAGCTGTAGTAACGCCTTGTTCCAGAAACAGTCGAACTTCCTAGATACATGAAAATAGTTGTCAGAACTATTGCTGTATTGACTATCTGTGTAGCACCTTCTGTAAAGATAAGGGCAAAGAAAGGCCATATAAAAAGGGTTATTTGTGAAATAGCTGCAAACAGTACAGTAATCAAACTGTAGTCAATGCCTGCAAAGCTGTTCTTCTCAAGTCCTCTAACCATCTCACTTGCCGAGGCATACCACTCTACACAAAGGAGATCTTTGCCTTGAAGGAGTTCTTGTCTAAATCCATGCTTTTTGACAAGTTTGCCAAGCTTCATATCATCATCAGGACGCATTCTAATAGCATAGTGTGTGCCTATAGCTTCATATACACTACTCTTTAGCATGTTAAAAGCACCTATGCCAATAAACTTCTCACTCTTTGGATCAGAAGCTTTCCAAGGTTTAGCAAAAAGTGAAAACAT
>JAEUQL010000419.1 GCA_016789295.1 Blastocatellia bacterium
AACACTCTTTCCAAAAGCAATTGCTGTAGAGATGGAAGGTCTTGGAGCAGCAAACGCTATTGAAGTTGCAACAGCAAAAGATAAAACAGTCCATTTCTTGATGATTCGTGGGATCTCTGACTTACCACGTCCTGAAGAACAAGTAGAAGAAAATAGACCCAAACAAGGAACTGATGAAAGAGATGCTTGGAAGAAATACGCTTCAGAAACTGCAGCCGCTTTTACTGCTAGCTTCATCAAAAGCGGACTTCCTAAACCTCCCCGTAATAACCCTGAAGATCCTGGCTGACTGGATTTTATAGCACTCTACAACATCTTAAAAGAAGTTCAGTTATCAGAACCAAAACTGGTAATTTATTGCTATGTTGCTACTTGTGAAAGGTTTGCTTTAGAAGTAGAGCAACTAGCTTCTATTATAGACTGTGTAACAAAACTGCCTAGAAGCATTGGTTATGATGGATTTACCCCTCTAGACGATTTTCTGTCTAGAATTTATCCTCATTTTGATAAAAGCACTCAAGATAAACTTGATGCTTGGTTGCAAAAAACCCACAAAACTGATTATCCAGATTTTCTGACCAAATTTGAGAAAATTAGAACAGCCTCAAAGACAGCTTATGCTACAAAATTGCTAAAAAATAGTCTGTTTATCCGCATAACAGACAGTCCAAATAGTTATAGCCTAACTCCTTTTAAGATTATTTATGGCAAATCAACTCGTTTGAATACGATCACAATTAATAAGCTTAAAGACTTTGAAGATAGGCTCCGTGAAGTCTTAAAAGAGATTTCTTGCTCTTACATGGTTGAGTTTGAGTTATCACTTGAACTCGTCAAAAATAAAAACTTCTCTCGAATAGACCAATGGAAAATTAATGAGTTTCGTCAGCCTCTAGGAGCAGTTAATCCAACAATTATCCGAACCCCTAACTTACCAAATATAGAAGACCGTAGTGAAGCTATTCAAAATGTAAAAGAGACCTTTTTCAGTCTTGCTCCTGACGTGGAACTAAGCCGTAAATATCCTGCTGTTGTTACCCCAACAGACTGCAAAGATTTTAGATTTCTTATATATAACAACATACTTTGTATAGTTCTTCTCAACTTTGAAGAATCTCTAAAAAAATTTAAAGCCCTATCAGAAGTTTATAAACGTGGAGTCCCTATTATTCTGCTAATCAGAAAAAATGATCTTTCTAAAGAAGATGTATGCAAAGCTCTTGAAAAATCTATGAATAATAAAGAAGTTATTAAGCTAGTTGATGAAGTTTTAGAGTTAAGAAAGCAAGCCTTTGTTAACAATATTGAGCAACATCTTGGAAATCACATTACCTTGATTTGGAATATTGATAAACCTACTCTACCAGATGAAAATAATATACCGATGGGAGTGTAAGCTATGAACGACTGGAAGATCTATTTTGGACGTAAGAAACTTGAAGATCTGGGAGATCCCCCTCCTTGGAGAGACTTTAGTACACTCAATAGTAAGGATAATGACTTCGACCTATCAAGAGGTAGAAAGTTTGTTCCTGATGAAGAAGAGATAGAGTTTGTAAATGCAGCACTTTATCTACGCCGCCCTCTTCTAGTCACTGGTAAACCCGGAAGAGGCAAATCTTCTCTGGCATATTCAGTTTCTCAACAGCTCGACCTTGGAAAAGTGCTTCGATGGTCTATCAATTCTCGCTCAACTCTAAACGAAGGTCTTTATCAATATGACGCTATAGCACGTCTGCGAGATGCTACCATCAATAAAGACAAAAATGAAAAGACCGAAGAAAAAATTGGTGATTATATAAAGCTAGGACCTCTCGGCACTGCATTAGTAAAGAGTGAATCTAAAAAACCTCGTGTCCTGCTCATAGATGAAATAGACAAGAGTGATATTGACCTACCCAATGATCTACTTCATGTTCTTGAAGAAGGAAGGTTTGAGATACCAGAACTTGTTAGAGAAGCTAGAAAAGATAGTAAACCTGTAGAGGTTTTAACAGCAGATATCGGTGAAGAGCGTGAAACAGTTAAAATTGAAAACGGCATAGTCTATTGCCGAGCGTTCCCTTTTATTCTTTTAACCAGTAATGGAGAAAAAGAGCTTCCACCTGCCTTCTATCGGCGATGCTTACGCTTAGAACTGAAAGACCCTGATGAAAATAGGCTTAAAGAAATCATTAAAAACCATCTTCCAGATACAGATGTTGATGAGATCTACAAATTACTCGAAGAGCTTTTGATCGATGAAAATGGCGAACTACGAGAAATTCCAGTCGATCAGCTTCTTAACGTAGTCTTTCTAATTTCTAAAGACGCTTCCCTCAATCTTAAAGATGAAGGTACAAAAAAACTGCTTGAGAAACTTCTCAGAGAAATTGAGTAATGAAAAGTAAACTTTTTGATCTCTTAAAAGCTTGTAAAACTTCTCAGTTTGAATCTGCGGCTGAAGATTTGGCAGATGCTCTTTGGCTTATGCAAGTTATTGATCAGAAAAAATCCAAAACGCCACAACCCATTTCAACTGATCAAGTAAAAGAAGAATTTAAAGATCCTCTTTCGCATCCTGATGCTACTCATTCCAGTTCTCCTAGTCCTGCAAATATTGAAACAAAACCTCCCCCTGAAAAATCAACATCAAAAAGTACAAATCAACTCGATCTTCATATACCCAAGCAAGAGCGATCTTCTGTAGGCTTTATTAAAACCCCTGTTCCAGATTCGCTTCCGCACAAACAAGAGATAAGGCGTGCTTTTAGTATCCTAAGAAAAGCTTTTGTTGCTGGATTTTCCCAAGAAGTTGACGAAGAAAGGACGACTAAACGTATTTCTGATGAATTAATCTGGGAACCAATAATGCAGTTGTCCAAAGAACGTAACCTTAATCTAGCTCTGGTTGTTGATCAGAGTATATCAATGATAGTTTGGCAAGATACAGCAAAAGAATTTCACAAACTTCTAGCAACCCTTGGAGCTTTTCGAAAAATAACACCTTGGAAAATAGAGACCGAGAAAGAAGAACCTATTCTTTCTCTAGGTTTGAGTTACAGCAAAAAAAGAAGAGCTAGAAAAATATCAGAACTGCTTACCACAAGTGAAAAGCAGATAGTAATCATCCTTACAGATTCTATTTCTGCTGCTTGGCATAATGGCAATATGGCTAAGGTTGTAGACGTTTGGTCAAAGACAAATCAAGTTGCAATAATAAACTTCCTACCAGAATTCCTTTGGTCGAGAACTGGCTTAAATAGAGCAAAGAAAGTTCTTCTGTCTGCCCCCTATCAAATTGCATTAAATGCAAATTTGAAGTGTAGTGAAATAGATTTTCTTTCAACAACAGACCTTAAAAATTTAGACAAACAACTCTTTTCATCTCCTATTCCCGTTGCCACCATTGCCCCTTACTCTCTGACGAGCTTGTCAAGGTTAGTAGTAGGATATGGCAACAGTCAAGTTTTAGGCTTCTTCTTAAAGAAAAAAGTAGAATCAGTACCAAAAACTGTAATAGGCTCATCTTTGTCACCTGAAGAGGTTGTAAAAAGGTTTCACAGCCTTGTATCACCAGCAGCCAGACAGCTTGCAAGATATCTAGCAGCTTCTCCTGTAATAAATCTACAAATAGTTAGAATTTTACGGAGCAAGATGATAAGCCATTCGTTTGAGGCTGGAACTATTACAGAAGCCGAAGTCCTTTTGAATGGTCTCTTCAAGGTCTCTGAAAGCATAACAGAAACTACACCGTCCAAAATTGAATTTGAATTTCGTGAAGGTGTGCGAGAGTACCTTTTGGCTGCACTGACTCTGACCGATGTAATACAAGTTTTAGAAGAAGTTTCTGATTATATAACTGAGCATCTTGGAAACCTTGATCTTGAGACTTTCAAGTTAATGCTCACAAACCCAGGAAAAGCTTTAGAAGAGATAGAAGGTAAATCTCTTGACAAAATTGTAGCAACCAGTCCTGTAGCAAGAATAACTGCTGACATTTTACATCGACTTGGTGGTAATTACACAAAACTAGCCAAAACCTTAACAGAAACTCCTACAATACCAT
>JAEUQL010000041.1 GCA_016789295.1 Blastocatellia bacterium
GAGTAATAAAGTGCTGTGGGCTATTAAACACCCACAAAACGCACCAAACTTTGTCTAACAGTCCAAAGTCAGCCAAGAAGAAAGAGGTTCTTTATCTCTTTCCTTGCCTGACTTTCAGAGTCTTTAGCCAAAGACTTTTATACGTTCTTTAACAAGCCTTTTCCAGACTTCGTTGGCTTCGGCAACCTTTAAACCTGCAGATCTGTTCTTGCCGTCTTGCCATACAAGCTCAACTATAGCTACTGCTTCAAAATCGAAGTCTGGAAGTTTCAGCTTCAATATAGAACCCACTTCGAGGTCGAGGATTGTACTTATCCTGACTCCAGCTAGGCTTATATTTTCGGAAAATACCTTCTCTGAAAAAGTCTTTCCGTGCCTATCCGTGCCTTCTAAAAGAAAAGCAAGACGGATCTGAAACCGCTTTTCGCTACGGCGATCTTCGGCATCTGGCTGCTCTTGTCGCAATTCCGCATACATATCGTCGTAGCAGTTTTGACAAACTTTCCTGTAGTTGAGACGACGTACAATATCTTTGAATTCTGGTAAACGTGTCAGATCAAACAGATGATCGGCTCTCTCTTCGCAGCTATCGCAGAGCCCATACATAAAGACCCAGCTCCTTAAAAGAAATTAAGAGTAAGTTAAGATAGTGGCAAACAGGCCAAGTCATAGATTAGCCACATCTTCCACAACTCGATCTCAAAAATCAGTTGGGGAATTTCTGACGCTCAAAATAACAAATACTGATGTCAGTAGAATACAACTATTTGCATATTTGTGGCTTAAGCAAGCATTTTATCACAGAATTTTTAGGGATAAAGACTATTTTCTTTTAAAGAAATATAGAAAATAGTTTTTCGGAAAAAAAATGGAACAAACTTGGCAGAGTGAAAATAGATTAATTAAGAAGTGGTCATAAATTGTTGTAGTTGTTGAGTAGCTCCATAAGGAGCTAAGCAATACCGATACTTCTTAATCTTTTGTGAGCAATTATGACCACGTACTATTAAAAAGCTTCATAACGAGGTAGTAACATGTATAGTCTGAGTCCAAAACAGATACTGCTTATCTCTTTACTGTCAGCTACTTTTGCAGCAGCGATGGTACTTATGTACGAAAGATACTGGAGGGTGGCTGAACCTGTTGTTGGGGCAAGAAGTTCAGAATACAAAGACAGCCAACCAAAACCTGTAAAACTCTCAGATGATGAGAACAACAATATACAGATATATGACCAAGTAAGCCCTGGTGTAGTTAACATTACAAGCACATCCTACCAAGAAGATTTTTGGGGTTTTGATGTCTATCCACAGCAAGGAACAGGCTCTGGCTCAATTATCGACACATCTGGCCACATTTTGACTAACTATCATGTGATCAGAGGTGCTCAAAAACTAGAAGTGGTGCTATCTGATAAAAGCACTTATGATGCACGTATTGTAGGGGCTGATCCCGACAACGATCTAGCTGTTATCAAAATAGAAGCTCCTGCAGAAAAGCTACACGTTATCAAACTTGGTAGCTCAAGCTCTCTACAGATTGGTCAAAAAGTCCTTGCAATAGGTAACCCTTTTGGTCTTGATAGAACTTTGACAAGTGGAATTATCTCTGGTCTTGGACGCCCTTTGAAAGCATCGAATGGAAGAACTATAGACAATGTGATTCAGACAGATGCTTCTATCAATCCTGGCAACTCTGGAGGCCCACTACTGAACACTGCTGGAGAGATTATTGGAATAAACACAGCTATTTACAGCCCATCGGGTGGTTCCGTTGGAATAGGTTTTGCCGTTCCTGTGGAGATTGCCAAAAACATCCTTCCCGATCTTATCAAGCATGGTAGAGTTTTAAGGCCATGGCTTGGCATCGCCACAAGACCTCTCACACCACGCATAGTTTCGAGGCTGGATGTTCCAGTAAAAGAAGGGCTTATCATTACTGGTGTACTCCCTGATGGCCCTGCTGGAAAAGCTGGAATTGTTGGAAGTGAGCAGTATGAGATCAGAGGTAATCGTTACCACCTCTTTGGAGATATCTTGACCAAAGTGGAGAATCAAGAGATCAAAAGTGACGAAGACCTTTATAGAGCACTTAAAGACCGTAAACCAAAAGAGACTGTTCAGGTGGAGATATACAGAGATGGAAAGCCGATGCGCTTGAATGTACAGTTGGAGGCAAGACCTGCACAGAGAAATATTTAGGGCACAGCCTGTCGGTTCTGCACTTTTGCAGAGCCGACATCAAACAACTTCTAAGATAAAAGCAGAACATTCATTCCATGAGTTTATCTCTGCGGTCTTCAACACCAGAGTTTCTTCTTGCTGCAGCGAAAAAACTACCTCTTTTTGACTCCATAAATCTAAAAACTTACCAACTTTTCTGAGTAGATTTGTAGGTAAATAGAGTTCTGGTGAGTAATCATCAGCGTAGAGTCGGACACCAACTAACACTAACCTATCTAGAAATTGACGACAAAAAAGCACTACACCTTCAAAACTACCTATCGTATACATATCACCTTGCCTAAAGATTGGATCTTTTGCAATACTCAATAGTCTCTCATAGAACTTTTTCAAATCTCTGTCAGGAATTTCATTCTGTAAAGGTTTTATCCTCTGCACAGGGGTTCTCTCTTTGAAACCTTCCATCTGTCCATCATAAACAAAAACAGCTCCTGGAATAAGATAACTGAGGATGGCTACAGGTTTTGTGCGATAGGAGAATTTTTCGCTAGCCCTTTCCTCATCGTGATTTTCAAGAAAATGGACTGAATGTGCAAGGTAACTGTTAGGAGTTGAGTTGAGATAAGTAGCTACTTGATCAGATACTGAGCTATGAGCAAGCATATCATAGAGCTTTTTATTGTAAGTTAGATCAAAACCCAGGTACTGCAGATAGTACTCTTTATCCCAATATACTTCTGCCATAAATACAAAATCTGGTGACTGCTGTTTAACTTCTTCTATAGCCTGAGACCAGAACTCTTTAGGCATAAAAGTTTCGAAAGTTGACCAGCCAACTTTTGGGAACCACTGTTCTTTTATCTGTTCTCTTAGTACCAACATTGCCATATCGCATCTTACACCATCAGCTAGTGTTGCAATATGTTTTAAGACCTCTATCTGATGAGCGCGAGTTCCTGGGTGCACATAGTCAAACTGTACAGTATCTGTCCAACCTGGGAAGTAGGGATCTTTGCCGTGAGCCAGTTTTCCAACTCTATGATAGAAAAAGTCTTCTGGATTTTCCTGGCGTAGTAAGTGGTTACTGTGTATGAAGTATTCTGGATGAGAATCTATCAATGGACTGTCTACAGCCATATGGTTTGGCACAAAGTCTACCATCACTTTTAGTCCTACACTGTGTGCCCTACTGACAAAGCGACGAAAAGCCCCTTCTCCCCCTAAATCTGGATTTACCTTGTAGTCAAGCAGTGCATAGGGAGAGCCTTCAAAGTCTGGTGCAAGTTTTTTAGATATCTCTCTGCCTGTAGGGCTGATGCGCCAGATGCCCATCATCCATATCCAGTCAAAGCCTATTCTGGAAAGGTTTTTAAGATAGTCGTCACTGATCTGGTCAAAAGGCTTTCCGTGCAACCTTGTATTGAGTTCAAATATTATCACTTGCTCTCATCCTCACTCTTTGTCAGCAGTCACAAGTTGAGAATTGGCAGTCACCACAGGCTGTCGCATCTCGCTTCTATCTTTTGTGTTCTTCATCTCAGTTAAAGCAATATTTACAGTGCCAGCACTCATCTTTATCTGTCCTTTTACAGGGATTTTTCTATGGTCATCAGTAACCCACAAGTAGAGTTTGCCACTTTTTCTAACTAGCCTACCATCGAATATCTTCATATCCAACTTCAATGTGGAGAATTTACCTAACTCTGTTTCTATATCTTCTTTGCCAAGCTGCTCTACTTCCACTTCATACACATCACCGTTTTCACTAACCGGAAAGAAAAGTCGTTTGTTTTGAGAAAGGTCTTGTGCACGCATTGCATACCAGCTTGATATCACATCGGTCACCCAAGCAAGGCTCTTTCTCTCTTTAACAGCAGGTGGGTTTTTAGGTTTGGCTAGATCAGTAATAACATTTTTAACTTTCTTATCTTCCTTACTAAACTCTGTGATTATCTTACTGCGACTCTTGCCTTCTTCCAGAATCTTTTCTGTCTTTATGACATTAAACTCATCAGGGTCAACAAGCGACATAAAGACATCGTTTACTTTGGTTCCAAAAAAGACTGTCAAAAAACCTTTAGACTTTGCATCGATCCTGAATTTCCAGTTACCTATTTTCCTAAAACTATTTAACTCCTCAACGGAAGCTATTTCGACAGGTTCATCTTCTACATTAAATGTTATTTCACCTATTGTTCCAGTAATTAAAAACTTTGTAAATTTCAACTCATAATTAAGATATTCACCTTTTTTGAAAGGTAGATCACTTTTGACCTTATCTTTAACTAATAAAAATTTTTCTTCAGGAGGGAGTGGAATGACAGGATCACTAGTAGCAACTGCAGCTTTTGTCTCCTCAGTACCAACCTCTTGGGTAAAGCCAGTATGGGGAAAGAATGTCGGGGAAATGGCTAGAAGAAGAGAAAGTAGTAGTAAACGCATATTTAGTCTCATAAGCTGTTTCCTAAAATCGCCAGATTGGCCAATAAACTCTAACTGCAAGAAAGGCTATAGCAGCCAACATTCCTATCAAAGCTCTGTATTCTCTATACCTGAAATAGAGTGCAGGGTCGAATTCTGCTTTGACACTAGCCGGCCAAGGTTTTAAGGATGGCCAGAAAAGAGGTACATCTTCAGCATAACGAGTGTATTTATCACCAAAAAGATGTTTCATATGCTCTGCTTCTGTCCTCATCACAGACCAATAGACAGTAAGAAAAAAGAGTATAAATATAACTACTAGTACTGGCCTACCTGTAGCTAGACTAAAACCTGTTCCAAGTAAAAAACTTCCAAAATATAGTGGGTTTCTAGTGTAGGCATACGGCCCACTAGTTGCTAAACATTCATTCTTCCTCAGATGTCCCGATGCCCAAGTTCTAAATAATATCCCAACCGTGGCAGGAATGAGGCCAAGAAAAAGACTCCAAAGCTGAGGTGTTGCAAGTACTAGAGAGCTAAGCCCAAGCAAAAATCCTAATGGGACACGCCATCTGGTAATCTGTTTTTGGATAGATTTAACTGCCATAATTTTGTTTGAAATAGCCTCCGACCTACCGCATCTTCAACCAATGAAACAGAAATATCCATACATTCAATAGTTGAACACTTTCTTCGGTAACAGTTTGGTCGGCATTCAAGGTCGAGTCCAACAGAGATATCGAGTGGATCAAAAGGGCCATTCCTGATAGGTTCTGTTGGACCATAAATTCCCACTATTGGAGTTCTGCAAGCTGCAGCTATGTGCAATGGCCCCGTATCCCCTCCAATAAAGAGAGCTGCTCGGCGCGATAGTGCTACAAACTGTTTCAAACTCGTTACTATAGCTTTAACAGAGCCAGAACGTGAAGCAGCAACTATCTTTTCCGCCATCATCTCCTCTCCAGGCCCAAAGGTTACTAGACTGCGAAGTTTGAAGCGTTCAAAGATCCTGTCGGCAAGCTCTGCATATCGAGCTAGTGGCCAGAGTTTTGTTGTCCAACCACCACCTGGATTGATGATTACAAAGTGCTGTAAGTTGTAAAGCTCCAACTGCTTGTCTATGTAAGACTCGTCTGCTTGAGAAACGGCTATGGGAAAATCGTATCTATCGGCTACAACACCCAAAGCTTTTACAAGCTGCAAGTTCTTCTCTATTATATGAGCTTTCTTGTCTATCACTATTTGATGAGTAAGAAAAAACCTGCTCGCTTCTTCCCGCAGCCCATCATTAGAAAAGCCCAGCCGCTTTTTGGCTCCAGAAAGTGCTACTATCAGACCAGATTTAAGAAGTCCTTGAAAGTCAAAGACAAGATCGTAGTTTTTTGACTTCAATTTGGTTACTGCAGAAACTATATCTTGCCAAACTTTTCTCTTTAAAAGCCCTTTTCTCCATTTGCGAGTATCGACTTTGATTATCTCATTTACGGTAGGGTTAGCGTCAAGAATTGCACTCGCCGACCTTTCAACTACCCAGTCAATAGAACTGTTTGGATAAGCTTTTCTTAGTGCTGCGACTGCTGGAAGAGTATGAACGATATCACCTATAGAACTGAGCTTGACTACAAGAAACCTCAACCTTGCTGTCCACCTTTAGATATTTTTTCGAGAAAAATTGTAGTTGAGTGATCTTTTGGATCTCCAACTATCGCAACCGTTCCGCCATAGGCTTTAACAGTCTCTCTTTCTGGCACAGAATCAACACTATAATCTGTACCTTTGGCGTGTATATTTGGTCTGAGAGCTGTTAGCAATTCTGTTACTGTGAGTGCATCAAAAATCGTGACATAGTCCACACACTCAAGAGCTGAAATGATCTCAGCCCTCTCTGAAGCTGGCATCAATGGTCTTTTATCGCCTTTGAGAATTTTGACCGCACGATCACTATTTATCCCCACTATCAGAATGTCTCCTAGTGCTTTTGCACCTTCAAGATAGCGTATGTGGCCTACGTGGAGCAGATCAAAGCAGCCGTTTGCAAATACTATTTTCTTGCCAGCAAGCTGTGCTGCTGCAACTTTCTCTATCAATCTCTCTAGAGTCTCTATCTTTTTCATCCACCTATTCTCTCTATTGAATCTACAAGCTCTTCTCTGGTGACAGCAGCTGTTCCACGTTTCATAACAACTATTCCGCCAGCGTGATTTGCTATTTGTGCAGCCTCAGCAAAATTGGCTCCTGCAGCCAAAGCCAAAGTAAAAGCAGCTATTACAGTATCACCTGCACCAGTAACATCAACAGGCTCTTTACTTCCAATTGCATCGAGCACCAGTGGAGTACGGTCGGCTTCAAGTAACACTATACCCTCCCCACCTCTAGTAAGTAGAAGTGCCTCAAGTCCTAGATCTGTACGGAGTCTTTCACCAGCTAGTACTATTTCAGAAAGAGTATTGAGTCGTGTTCCTGCAAGCTCTTCAAGTTCTGATTGGTTAGGTGTAGCTGCCGTAAATCCTGTACACAGCCTCAACTTAAACCTTGAATCGACAACTACAGGAAAAGCTTTTGAACTACTTGCTCTCATCTGTGCTAGTTTACCTATTAAACTGTCTATCAAACCATAGTTATAATCAGAGACTATAACAGCATCTACATCTTCGAGAGCGTTTTCTAGGCTGTTTACCAATTTGTCAATGAATTTAACAGCAAGCTCTGGATTTGGTTCTCTGTCGATTCTGATCACTTGTTGTCTGGTGGAGTGGATCGATCCGGCAAGAATTCTCGTTTTTGTGGGCGTGCTATATTCCGACGAAGTTATGACACTACCTGTCTTTACACCTCGCTCTCTCAGGCTAAGCAGCACTCTCCTTGCTGATACTTCGCGCCCTGATGCAGCTACAAGCTCTGCACTGCCTGCAAGAGAAGCAACATTGACAGCCGCATTGCCTGCACCACCAGGCATAGTTTCGGTCTTTTCATAACGCAAGATCATTACAGGGGCTTCTCTGGAGACACGAGCAATCTCACCAAAAACAAACTCATCTGCTATAAGGTCACCAATTATAACTACTTTGAGACCTTGAAACTTTTCTACTATGTCTACAAGCATAAGTGCTGCATTGTAACTGACAAGTAGAGAAAGTAATAAGGAATTTAGTGCCCTATATTGGCTTTTTTCGTTTTCTGAGTTGTTCAGTGATGGTGTAGAATGCTTCTACGTGTCTTGATAACCCGGAATTTATAATTATTTTATTGATAACATTGGCAACTTTGATGAGCAGCCTGCTCATCAGAGCAAACTAAAGCAAGCGATCAGTAATCTTTTGGAGGAGCTATGATTACGAAGCGCACCAATAGGTCTTCAGTACTGAAAAGATCTTCTATATTGGCATTACTATTTGTCTTCTTGTTTACCAGTCTTCCAGCTCTAGCGAGTGAGAAGGATAAAGAAAAAGATAAAAAAGATAGTAAAAATCAAACCAAATCAAGCAGCAAGCTCGGCAAGAAAGAAAATCCAGAGCTTGTTGGCAAACGTGACATAAACAACAACCAGATAAACTTCTACTCTCTTGAGAAAGAGATTGCTATTGGACAGCAGTTGGCAGCCGAAACAGAACGCCAACTCCGCCTGATAGACGACCCAATCATAAGTGAGTACATAAACAGAGTTGGTCAAAATATTGCTCTCAACTCGGATGCGAAGGTTCCTTTCACTATAAGAGTTGTAGACTCGGAAGAGGTGAATGCTTTCGCACTTCCTGGCGGCTTCTTCTTCGTAAACAAAGGACTGATACTTGCTGCAGATTCTGAATCAGAGCTTGTTGGAGTGATGGCACACGAGATTGCTCACGTTGCCGCACGCCACGGAACAGAACAAGTATCGAAAGGCCAGCTCCTGCAATTTGGCTCTATTCCACTAATATTTGTAGGTGGAGGCATCGGCATCTTAGCCCGTTCAGCAGCTGGTTTTGCACTACCACTAACATTTCTTAAATTCAGCCGTGGTGCAGAATCAGAAGCAGACTTGTTGGGCGCACAATATGCTTGGGCAAGTGGCTACGATCCAAATGGCATGATACAAATGTTTGAAAAGCTCAACGCCAAAGAGACCAAAAAACCTGGCACAATGTCAAAGATTTTTAGTACACACCCTGCCAGTGGCGACAGAGCCGATTTTCTACGCAAACTCATTACAAACTTCCCTCAAAAGGAAGAGTATATTGTCAACACATCTGACTTTAATCAGATAAAAGCACGTCTCCAAGCTGTTGCTGGTGTCAGACGCAATGGCAATGGTGGTCAACCAGGTGATGACAACTCTTCTGGTCGACCAACTCTCAAGCGTAGAACCGACAACTCTGTTGATGGAGTAGACTCTGACTCTACACAACCACCAGCACCAAAAGACCGACCAACTCTCAAGCGTCGAGGTGATAGTCCTGCAGACACTGGAGACGATGTGGAAATAGACAACAACGATACAAATAGTCAACCGCCAGCACAAAGCCAGCCTTCCAGCCCTTCTGGCCGGCCAACCTTGAAGAGGTCTGGTGGTGGAGACAACAATTAAACAGTCTGTTTCAGCAAAACGAAACAGAAATGAGGCACAGGCTAAAGTCTGTGCCTTCAGTATTTTATGCCAGGAACCTTATATCTTGTAGCAACACCTATAGGCAATCTTGAAGACATTACACTTAGAGCACTTAGAATTCTTAAAGAGGTTGCTCTGATAGCTTGTGAAGATACAAGACAAACAGCAAAGCTTCTACACCACTTTCAGATTGCGCAACCTACTATAAGCTATCATCAACATAATGAAAAAGAACGCTCTTTGCAGCTTCTGAAAAGGCTTGAGCAGGGCGATTCTATTGCTCTTGTAAGTGATGCAGGAACTCCTGTAGTCTCCGATCCTGGCTACACACTTGTACAAAAAGCTATAGAGCAGAATATCAATGTAGTTCCAGTTCCTGGAGCATCAGCATTACTGCCAGCTCTAACAGCTTCAGGACTAGCTACAGATAGCTTTCTTTTTCTAGGTTTTCTTGCACCACGTGCAAGTCAGAGAAGAAAAGAGCTTAAAAACTTATGTCAAATGCCTATGACATTAGTCTTCTATGAATCACCTTACAGAATAGAAGAGACTCTATCAGATATGCTTGAAATTTTTGGTGATAGAAAAGCAGTTGTTGCCAGAGAACTAACCAAAATTCACGAAGAGTTTATTAGAAATAACCTCTCTACACTTCAAGCAAAAATTAAAACTACTCCTCCAAAAGGTGAAATTGTTCTACTCGTCGAAGGTGCAAAAGAAGCATCCGAGCCTGTATCAAAAAGTATCGGTTCGATGGTTGAAGAGGTAATGCAAAGTAAACAACTGTCAAAGATGGATGCTTTGAAACTGGTTGCCAAATCTCTAGGCATTAGCAAAAGTGAAGCCTACAGAAGGCTTCAAGAAAACTAGCTAATGATCAGAAAAGAGATAACCCCCACCCTTATCAACAGAGATCGCAGGCAATCTTCTATGGTTTTCAAAATAGTCATATCCTACCTTTAGATTTTTCCAAAAAGTAATCAGTTTCGGATTGTCAGAATAGTCTTTCTCTAACACCTTGAGACCTTCAGAATTGAGCTTTGCGGGGAATATGTGTACATAGATCGGGTTCTTACTGCTTGCTTTTGCCTCAACAGATATCACATAAAGCTCTTTTATCCATCTGTCTGTCAAAGGTATACAGCCAATAGTTACACAGTCACCGTGTATGTAAATGTCTCCACCAAGATGCCCTTTCACTCCCAAGATCCTGTCAGACTCATTTGGATAGTTGACTCTCATTGAGAGGTGGAACTTGCTTTGCGGGTTGAATACATCTATGAAGTAGAAACCTTCGGGAACTTGAAGGTCTCCTTCCATACGCTTTGGTCCCAAAACACCAGAATTAGCACAGATCTTGTATGTTTTCAGTAGCTTAAACTCTAATTTATCTTCTACCCAAAGCTCTAGTAACTGCTCTTTCTTAAAGGCTCTCAAAAAGATCTTTTTTGGTGGGTAGCTCAAGCCACTTTTTCTAAACAGCTCTTTGATCGACTCTTCGTTAGTCTCAAATGCCTCTTTAACACGCGAATAGCTCATCTGCTTCTGCTTGAAAGAGCTAGAAGAGGTTCCAGAACTGCCCTCTGTAATCAATAGAACTACTCCCAGTAATAAAGCAATGTATAAAACTTTCACAGCAAATCTTCTTTTTATAACTAATCTATGTTAAACAGCCAACCATTTCTGTTAAATTCATTCATAGATTTTTTCCCTTTTTTATAACGATGAATAATTCTTTGAACATAGTTTTTGGTTTCTGGAAAATCTATCTGCTGAATGTACTCATCTGTGGTCATGCTTCTAGTGTATCTGGAAACTTTTCCTTTCCACCTTTGAGCATTAGCTGGTCCTGCATTGTAGCTAGCTAGTATTATTGGTAACGGTTCCTCTAGAGAAGCATAACGCTGGCTGAGCTGGTCGATATACCAGCAACCAAGACTTAAGTTTATCTCTGGATTGGTCAAAAGCTCTTCTTCGGAAAGTTTCAGCTTCTCTTTATTGCTCAGGTGATGAAAATGGTCTGGAAAATCGAGTATAAGTTCTTGCTTGCCTGTCACTCTAGACCATTCTTTAACAATTATTGGAGTTATCTGCATCAAGCCTATTGCGCCAGCAGACGAACGAGCTTCTGGATCAAAGTGTGACTCTTCATAGACAACAGATCTTATCAGCAGTGGGTCGAGGCCATATTTGTGGGATACTTTAACGATCAGTTGATCAAAACGGTGTATATAGTAATGATGGTAGATGTGCCCTACCGAAACTGTAATAGCAACAACCAGCAAGCTTGCTACCAACAATTTTAGCTTTTTCATGAAATGCCCCAACAAAATAGTAAAGATATATATAGCACCAACTCTATTCTCTGTAGAACAGTTTTTGTGGAAACTACTCGAAATCACGCAAAAACCGCCTTCAATAGTCTTGAAATGAGAGATAGAAGGCTGTTACTCTCAATCTTGTGTTGTTCGCTTATAAAGCTTTCTAAAATAAACTTGAAAGACCTGTTAAATAGGATGACAATCATGCTTAAACTAATTGCAACTATTGCGTTTATACTAGTAAGTGTAACTATCTCATTTGCACAACAACTTAAAACAGACAATGCAATAACTTTTGACAAACCGAAGACTGAAACACCTCTTCCTAATCCTTATATAGTAACTTCACCAAGAGACATAGTCGTAGAAGCCATTATAGTAATGCTCAAGGATATGAACATCACTATCGATCCAGACAATTCAAAGAAAGAAGATGGAACCCTGATTGCCAAGCCTTACGTCTTCATTAAAGGAACTTTGACAGCAAGCCAACTTGAGCACTTCTCACACTGCCCTGCAATAGATGCAAGAAGCTGGACACGTGGTAGGCACACCCTGCAGATAATTGTTGAACCTGTAGACCCATCTCGTTGTAAAGTCAGCATCAGTGCCAAAGTTGAGGGAGAATCCCAAAGTCTTTCAGGCAACAGTTGGATAACTTGTGAATCTAAGGGTCTACTTGAAAACCAGATAATGCAAAGCCTTATAGATAGACTTAGGTAAGCGGTGGTAAATAGAAGAAAACAATAATTAAATGTGAGCAAGGTTTTATGAAAGACAGACTAGGAAAAAATATCAGTAATCTAGACACTGGCAGTGTTGAGAATTTGCCTTCTTCAGTAAAGAAAGACCTTAGAGCTACTAAAATCCAGACCGCCCCTATCTCCTCGTTCAACCAAGGACAAGGTAGAACAGGTGAGATGGGAAACAAGACACAAGAGATCTTTAGTGAACTTGATAGACCTGAAGACAACAGAACAGGTGATCTCTACGCAAAGACTACAAGCGACCTCGACCAGAAAGTTGGTGTACATCCAGCAGTAGAAGTTGCAGCACCTCCAATCCTACAGAGACCTCTTCAGCGAGAACCTGCAAGAGAGCCTGTTGTAGAGACTTTTCAGCCACCACGTGTTGAAGAGCCGAGATCACCTACTCCTCAGCCCGAAGTTTATGCACCTGCTCAACCGCAACCAGTTGTAAATCCTGTTGTGGAGAAACGCGCTGTTTTGGAAAAGACAGCAGCCACAGAAGCAGTATCCATACCAGTTCAACCAAAATACTACGAATACCACGAACCTCAACCTTCTCCAAAGCAAGAGCCGCCAAGCAACGAAAAGGCAAAGTTTGCATTTGGTAGCTTTGAGAGTTATGTTGAAGGAGGAGATATACAGAGTGAGCCAGATAGCCCAAGAAGTGCTATCCGCTCTGCAATGATCTACATAATTCCAGTGCTCATACTTCTTGCAACAGTTGCGCTACTTTTTATTTACATACCAAATCTGCGAAACAAGATTCCACCACGCATTGCAGCTTTGGTGGGAATCGAGATAGAAAATACTGAGCCTCAAGTATCTTTGGAAGAATACCGACTTTCTACAGACAACACAGACAAGATGACAACTATTACTGGAATAGTTAAAAACCTAACTAAAGAACCCATCAAATCTTTGCAAGTAGAGATAACACTCTACAAAAAAGAGGATGTTCGCATTACCGAAAAGAAACTTGTTGCCCTTGAGCCAGAGCAGCTTGGAGTAAACGAGGAAGGCAAGTATCTACTGAAAGTTCCTGCTGCAGACTATCAGCAAATGAAAGTCTCTGGAATTTTTGGTGAAGGCAAGAACCTAAAACTAAAAAGGCTTGGAATTGTCGATCCAGAAGAGATCAACATCAACCAACTTCCTCCAAGAACTATTCAATTGAAACAACCAAAACCAAAAGTTAATCCAGACCAGATTTATGAAGAATCTATCACTTTTAAGTAGTAGAATGTGTTGGAGAGCCTATAGGCTCTTCAACGCTAAGGCTTCTTTTTCATAGCCTGTTTGATGACCAAAGAGATAAAGAGCAGATTTCCTACAAGGTATCTTTTCCAAAGCCTTGTTGGTTCCTTCAAAAAGCGATAAAGCCATTCTAAGCCTGCTTGCTGCATCCAGACAGGGGCACGCTTTGAAAAGCCAGCCACATGGTCAAAACTTCCACCAACACCTATTGCAAATGGTACTCGGAGCTTTTCCAAATTCCCAGCAATCCATTTTTCTTGTCTAGGAGAACCCATTGCTATGCAAAGTATGTCAGGACGTGCTGCCTTTATATCTCCTATTACCTCTTCATTCTGACCAAAATAGCCATCCCTATACCCTACTATTTTTATTTGTGAATACTGTTTTTGTAGTTTTTTTACAAGGGCTTCAACTACTTCGGGTTTGGCTCCAAGAAGATATATTTGATAACCTCGCTCTGTTGCCAACTGCATCAATTTTTCAAAAG
>JAEUQL010000420.1 GCA_016789295.1 Blastocatellia bacterium
CCATCTCTTGTGACCATTACTGAAATGTTGAAAGAGTTTTGGGTGACACCTCCAACAAATGCGTAGAGAACACGGCTATCGGCTGGAGTGACAGCTATTCTAACATCTACTGCAAATGAGAATGAGAGAGGAAGAAAAACACGCCAAGTAGCTCCTTTGTCAGTGGAACGATAAACGCCTGGAGGCATGTTGGGCATGTCAACTCTGATCATACCGAGGTAGAGTGTGTTTGGATCGGCTGTATCTGCAACCAAATCTCTTGGAAGACCAGGTAATGTCCTCACCCAGTCAACTCCACCATTGGTTGAAAGAAAGAATCCACTAGCAAAACGAGTGTTGCTAGTGCTATCTAGTCTAGCAAATTGAGCTAGATAGACGCGATTTGGATCGCTTGGGTCTACTAGAATCTGTGATGCTTGACCATTTGTTGGAAGAGAACTGTTGCTGACACGAGTCCAGCTACGTCCAGTATCTGTAGACTTGAGTACGCCTGTACCAAAGTAGTTGTTGTCTATGTCTCCCATTCCTGAATAGACAATGGAAGGATCACTTTTTGAAAAGGCGAGTGCACCAACCGCTAGGTCTACTTGGTCATCAGAGGTTGGAACAAAACTGTTTCCAGCGTCTGTTGAACGCCATATACCGCCTGTAGATGCTCCTACTAGAACAGTCTGTGGATCGCTAGGAGAAACAGCTATAGCATTGATTCTTCCACTAGTTAATCCCCAGTTTGGAAATGGGAAGGAGCTTGTTGGTGCTGGGCCTATCAGATTCCATCTCTGGCTACTCTGTTGTTGTGTTTTTATTACGTTTTTTGGTATGGAAGCCAAAGCTTTACGACGCGCTTCTACTGGAATAGAGTCAAAGGGATAGGTTCTTTGAAATAGAAACCACTTGGCACGTTCGCTAGGATCTTCTCTAAAGCGTTCGTTTGGATCTCCTTGACTAGGTTTTGGGTAAAATTTCTTTGAGTTCTTTTCGGCTTTCTTGCGGGAAATTTTTCGATCTTTTCTTCCAAAAGCTTCTACTGATGGAAGAATAACAAGTAAACCGAGCAGCACTAAAAAGAGGGGTTTCAGCTTCTGTTTATTCATTAGACAAACCTTTCTAAAGCATAGTAGCTCAATGATATATACCAGGTGGAATAAGTTTTGGCTGCTGTTGACAAACTCAAATACACCAGGTTTTTAAGTTGGTAAAACAGGAGGTAGCTAAGCCAAAAAGACAGCTTTAGCTATAAAACTGCTTACTTAAAATAGATCTAGTTTAAGATAGATCGACTTGAAAAAATTGCTAAATAACTTACAAGTTTCTTTTTTTAAGAAGTTACTGTAATAGACCGTAGGATTTGCTTAACAGCTAATTTGGCTGTGACTGCCTGTGTCCTCCAATCGGCTTAAAACTTCTTACAGATAGCCAAAGATAAAGAAGTGACATTGACAGTCTTTGTCACACAAGAAATAATGAAAGATTCAAAACTCTTTTTCCCCTTCATATTTACTGAGGTTGTTTTTATGAGATCTCTTATTTTGCAGCGTACAATCTGTCTATTTCTATTCTGTCTATTTACTTTTTCTGCTGCTGCGCAGACCATCAGCCAGCAGAATGTAGAAGGACGTTTGGTGCAGTTTCTCAAAGATCTACGAGCCGAAGATAAACGGCTTAGGCGTCGTGCTGCCGAAGAATTAGGACGGATAGGTTCTGATCAGGCTGTACCTGCTCTGATACAGGCATTGTCTGATCGCGACCAGTTTGTGAGTGCATCTGCCGCATTGGCTCTTGGTGATATCAAAGACAAAAGGGCAGTCGATGCACTTTTACCACTGCTGAGAGACACCAGCCCAGAAGTAAGGGGTGCTGCTGCAGTAGCTCTTGGTCGTATAGGAGACACAAGGGCAGTAGATCCACTGCTCTCAATGCTTGCTGATCAAGAAGTTTATCCGAGATCGGCTGCTACAGTAGCTCTTGGTCGCATAGGAGATGGGCGTGGGTTGCCTCGGATTGCAGAAATTCTTGCCAAAGATTCCGACTCCCAAGTTAGAACTTCTGCAGCCGAAGCATTGGGGCAGCTTGGTGATAGCCGAGCCAGACTGTTTCTGATTGCAGCACTAAAAGACCAGAGCAACTATGTACGTACAGCAGCAGCAGCAGCACTGGGTCAGATAGGTTCTGGTGATGACATTCTTCAATTGATAGAAGCTCTTAGGGATACAGATAGGTTAGTACGCTCTACAGCAGCAGAGTCACTTGGTAGACTTGCCGATGCGAGAGCTGTAAGACCATTAATAGAGTCACTCAGCGATGCGGATCAATACGTGCGCACAAATGCAGCCTATGCGCTAGGTAAGATTGGAAACAGACAGGCTGTAGAGCCACTTATAGATCTACTTCACCTCGATGATCCTCGTGTAAAGAGTCGTGCTATAGATTCACTTGGTGCAATAGGTGATATGCGTGCATTTGATACTATTGTCGATTCTCTTAAAGAGAAAGACAGAATGGTAAAAGGGAGTGCCGTTTCTGCCCTTGGCAAGATGGGAGACAAGAGGGGGGTAGAACCACTAGTTTTGATGCTTGCAGATCAAGACAGTTATATAAGACGAAATGCTATAGAATCTCTTGCTAGGATAGCAGATGAGAAGGCTTACGAATCAATAGCTTCGCTTGTAAAAAGTGACTCAGATCAATCTGTCAAAGTTGCAGCATTGAATGCTGCAGCAAAGCTTGGAGGCACACGGGCAGTTCCAATGCTTGTAGAAGCTTTTGAAGACAGATCAAATGAGTTACGTAGCACTGCTGCTCTGGCTCTAAGCCGCATAGACACTAGAGAAGCTGTAGATGCTCTACTAGGGCTTATGACAAGAGTAGAGCTTGGCCGCATAGCTGAATTTAGACCTGCTCTTTCAGTATTTTTCAAGGCTGCTGGAAATGATGCACAGCAGAGGCTAGATATGGCATTAAATGATGTGGACATAGTAAAGCGGCAGCGTGCTCTTCTAATGACAGCAATACTTGGTGAATCAGCAAGTGTTGACAAGATGATAAATGCTCTCAGAGATAACGATGCACAAGTTCGTGCACTTGCAGCACTTCTTTTGGGACGTGCAAAAGATAGACGTGCAAGCAGTGCACTACGAACAGCACTTAGTGATGAGAATGCACAAGTGAGAGTAAGAGCAGATGAAGCTTTGACTCTTATTGGAGTACCAAAGTATGAGCCTCCTACAATAGCTGGCGTAAACCAACCTGCAATAGTTCAGAATAACACTGTAATAGCTGAAAGTTATAGTCCAGATAGGATAAGGCCATTACCAAAAGCTATTCCTCCAACTGTAAATGCTCCATCTGATCTGTCTACAAATAGACCAGAAAGTATTGCAGTTCCTAATCGCATATCACCACTTCCACCTGCACCTATTCCTGTAGATACCAGTACAAAAAATGATACAAATACTATAGCTGTAAATACTACCGAAGAGAGAGTAACACCTGTTACTGAAAGTAGACCTAAAGTGTCTTTACCAAAGCCAACAGACGTTACTATTGAAAAGAAAGAATCAAAGCAGCAAGCCGAGCAAGTGTTAGCAAAATTAGAGCCAGTTGATGTAGCAAAAGCAGAGATAGAAAGACCAAAACCAACCACTCCAAAGGTTGATCCAAACAGGCCAAATCTGATTTCAAAAAATGAAGCTACGGTAATTACTACTCTACAAGAGATACTGAAAGCTCAGAAAGAGTACTATGAAAAGACAGGTAACTTTGCTAGTCTTGAACGTCTTGCCACATTAGGAGCCATCAATCCTACATTAGAAGAAGGTGAAAATAGTGGTTATGAATTCACTCTTTATATTAGCCAAGGAGTAGGTAAAAAAGCTGCCAAATTTTTTGTTATAGCTTCACCTATTGAATATGGTCAAAGTGGGCAGAGAGCATTCTTTTTAGACGAAACAGGTGCCTTGCGAGCAAATAATGCAACTGAAGCAATACAGATTGGGCAAGTTTATGGTGGCTGGAACAAAGTTGAAA
>JAEUQL010000421.1 GCA_016789295.1 Blastocatellia bacterium
AACCTAGTAGTTACAGAGCTTGGAACTGGCTCGCATCCCAAGGTGTGTCTTTTACCTCTCTTCGTAACGTAGTTCTCGAAGAACTTAGTCTGCTCAACTAGGCTTGTCACTTACGTAACAAGCCTAGCCCTAAAGGGCTAGGTAGTTGACCGCTCTTCTCAAAACTGCTTATATCTAACGTAGTGCTTGCCAACAGAAGCATTATACAAAACCCATATCAATATTGAGCAACGTTTCTTCGGTTTAGCAGTCTGATATGAGACTTATGCCAGACTTGGGAAGAACTCGCTTGCACCATCTGCTATAATTCGAAAAAATATAGCTCCCCTGCATTGATACCTACTCTCACAGAAATGCAACTCCAAGTAGTTTGTAAGGAGAAACGATGGAAAAGTTGAGTAACGAACCGGACACCCCGCCTAGAAACTTAGTTATTCGTCTTGAGATTACAGCTTCAAAACTAGTACTGGCAGCCACAGTCTTTCTGATTGGCTCCCTGCTTGCAGTAGCTCTTGTAAAGACTGTTGGAGCAGATCTTAACAGCCCAGCCCTTACTAAAAACAGTCAGGATTTCATCTATCCAACTGCCCTTTCTGCTGCATTCAGTCGAGCAGCCCAAAATGTAGAAGACAGCGTAGTCTATATCACCACCCTAGATCTAGACAGTGAAGGTGATGCTTACAGCCAAAACAGTGGCACGGGTATCATTGTTGACCCAGCAGGCTATATTCTTACCAATGCCCATGTGATCGGAAATGCAAATCGGATCAAAGTAAGAACCAGTGATGGGGCTACTTTGTCAGCAACTCTGATAGGGACTGACGAAGAGACCGATCTTGCTGTTGTTAAAGTAACTACTAGTAAATTACTTAAACCTGCAAACGTAGGTGATTCTGAAAAAGTGATGGTGGGTGAATGGGTGCTTGCGGTTGGAAGCCCTTTTGGACTCCAACAGACCGTAACCGCAGGCATAATTAGTGCAAAAGAGCGTGTGACAGACTCGCGCCGTAGCTTCCAACAGATGTTGCAGACCGATGCAGCTATAAATCCTGGCAACTCTGGCGGACCTTTAGTCAATATGTCTGGTGAAGTAGTAGGAATAAATACACAGATAGCTACACGTACAGGTAGTTTTCAAGGGATAGGCTTTGCTGTTCCTTCACTCATATTTACAGATGTTTACAACCAGTTGGTCAAGCAAGGTCGTGTCTCTCGTGGCTATCTAGGGATCTATCCAGACAAATTGACACCACAATTTTGTCAAGTCTTTGGCCTTCCCTCTCAAGAAGGTGCTCTAGTGCAAGACGTGACAGACATTGACGGGCCTGCAGCAAAAGGCGGTTTGAGAACGGGCGATGTTATTGTTGAGTTTGATGGCTACAAGATCAAAGATGACAGAGACCTTATTAGACGAATTGTTTTAACACCTATAAACTCTCCTGTAAAAGTTAGATTCATACGTGCTGGAGTTGAGACATCAACAAATGTCACACTGGTAGAACGAGAGCCAACACCTGTTGCAAAAGCTCCAAGGTCTATTCCAAAGCTTGATAGGCCACGAGTTGAACGGCGTAGCGAAAAGTCAGAAGGAGGTTTGAGTTTGGCGGCTGCCGAATCCAAACTTGGATTTTCTCTTTCTGAGCTTACAGAGGCACGCGCCCAGACTCTCGGCTACAAAGGTTCTACGGATGGCATATTTGTTAGAAAAGTTGAAAATAACAGTGCTGCTTATGATGCAGGACTACGCGACGCTGACATAATCAAACAGATAAATAAGAAAGAGGTACGTACAGAAGCCGACATTGTCTCCGCATTTAAGAGCTTAAAACCTGGAGATTCTGTAGTCTTCTTCATAGAGAAACGGTCTCGCAATAGCAGCCGAAGATACTTTTCCCTTACGATCCCTTAAACAAACTCTTGTGAGGATCTAAACTCCTCACAAGGATTTCTCTACTGCTTCAATAATCAGTACAAAAAAATAGACGGTGGCCAGTTGCTATTGTGAGCTTTCTTCACAGATTGGATTAGTGTTGTTATATTGACAAGTGGTGTAGCTAGGTTCGCCGCAAAGGTAGGCGACTGTGGTTAGTATAAATCTACTGTCGCATCTTGCCATTTCTGGAAAGTGTTGAAGATTCTTCTCTCTGTTTGCGTTGCTGCTTAATCTCTCTTTTAAGCTTGCTGTTGTTCAAATCTTCTACTGGATACCATTCACCTTGTTTTCCAGGTCTCATGTGACCGGCGACACTGTCCCAAGCTGTCCCATCTTCAAATATAGCCATGCCCAACCGAATTTCAGCCGATTCTATCTTGCTCACATCTTGACCCAAGAAATTTTCAATAGCCTTTTGAGCATCCTCAGAAAAAGATAGAAAGACTGTTTCGTTGTTTTCTATTCTAGAGCCAGCAGGTGCAATGTTGCCTTCGTATTCGTTGGGTGCAATTCCCCACTGTGCAGCAACAGAAATTGGATGCTTCTGTCCTTGAATTGAAATGTTTAGAAATGCGTCAACAAAAGAGAGCTTCTTGCCTCCAAAGTTTTTTACCTTAACAGAAAGTCTTTTGACCCAATCATAGCTAGTAGAAAACTCTTCTCCAAACTTGATAGCTCTATTGTCAATATAACAACTTTCTATCTTCACAGCCTCTACATCCCAAACTTGTGGAAGTGTTGTCACCCTGACTGATAGACTGCCTTGTAAGCCAGCTCTGGTATGTCCAGCCGAGAAAGCTAACGCCAAAAATATGATTACAATCAGAAAAGTAGCTTTCTTCTTTAACATCAGTAACCTCCTAACTTTGTTACTTAAATTGAAGAGTTCAGTGTTTAATAAAAGTTTTTTTGAAACGTTGATTGTAGACTTTTAATTGACAGACGAAAAAAGTCTATCAATCTTAAAGATCAACTGTCAATAGTAGGTTTATGAAAAAAAGGTGAGCTTTGAAAAACTCACCCAACGACAGGAGGACAGTGACAAATTCATAATCTATTCAAAACATCTTCAAAAAGATTCCAGTCATTTTCTACATTTGTCTCTGCTTTGCTGCTGTAAAACTCTTTTGACTCTTTATCTATCTTTGCCAGTAGCCGCTTTATCTCCTCTCTTGCTCTATCGATCTCCTCCTCCACTCCTTCTTGTCCCCAAAGAATAGATGCTGCAATCAAAATGACATTTGCGCTGCTCTCTTGATCCAGACAGATTAGAAAAGACAGCTCTTTGAAAAGCTTTCTATAACTATCCTCTAATGACTTTTCTAGCTCTTTTTTGCTTTTTTCCACTTTGTCACTACTCCTATATCAAATACAGTGAAGGCTCTTGAATCAGGATGTTGCCGCTTTGCCGTTGCCTAACACTTCTGTTCAAGAGCTTCACTGTAATTCTCTATCCTTTTGCCACAAAACTAAGCTTGGATAACTTCTCTTCGATCAACTTGCCAAACTCTTGCACATTACAACTGCTCTTCTCTTCTTGTGAGAGCCTCTTGTAATAGCCTTCTATTACTCTTTCCAAAAACTTCCACTCTCCATTTCTGGCTATTTCAAATGCTATCTGCTGTACTGATCTTTCTAGTTTCTCTGTTGAGGTTTTCATCTTTTTTTCCATTCTTTGATCTCTTTTAGGGCTAAAAAACAGACCAACCGATCTTTAGGTCGGCTGGTCTACCGAGCTACTTTATAGGAGTAAGACAGACTAAAATTCTCTCTGTGGTCTTTCTGCAAAGTTTTTATTCATAAAGAATATTTTTGCCTTACTAAACTTCTTTCGTTTCTAAGACTATTCTTATTCTTAAAACTTCTTCTTACCTCTTTTATTATAATTCCTATAATAATAAAATCTTTACATACAAAGAAAATTCAGTCAAGATTTTGCAGGAAAAATTTAATAAATTATTTATATTAAGGAAATAAATGCTTCTTCGGAGAATATATAGCAAAACAACGTTTCTTAGCTTATAATTGCAGAGTTGTTTGAAGAGATCAGCTTTTATTCAGAAAGACTTAAATTCAGTGAAAATAAAAGTC
>JAEUQL010000422.1 GCA_016789295.1 Blastocatellia bacterium
TGATGAGTGTTGGGCTGAAGATGTGTGTGTCGCCAACAACTACCTGACGTGTGTTACCAAATTCAATACCGTTACCGAAGCCAGCAGGTGCTCTTTGGAAGATGCTGTCACGTTGACGGCGTTGATTTGCAAAGGTAAAACGGCTAAAGATGTGGTTGGATTCGTTGAAGTTGTGGTCACCACGAATGTCAAAAGAGTTTATCTGCTCCAAAATGTCACGGGTGAAGTTGAAGTTATTTGTAACACCACCCTGATTTGGCAGGTCATAAAGTGCAAGAGCGTTCAGTCCTTGTTGGCCACCACCAGCAAGAATTCTATCCATTGGGATAATTCCACCTGAGAATGGCTGGCCTGTACGTGGATCTCTTGGTGCACCAAAACCAGCAGCTACAAATTCCGAAAAATCGCCCATGCGAGCACGTGCTGTTGGAACTGTAGTGAGACCCGACTCTGGTCGGTTGTTTCTCTGACCAGCGTAGTCAGTGAAGAAGAATGTTCTGTTCTTAAATATTGGCCCGCCTACTGCAAAACCAAACTCATGGTTACGGAACTGGTTTTGTGGAAAAGGTTTTGGGTTACCAAATTCACGGGCATTCAATGATTTATTGCGATGAAAGTAGTATGCAGCACCATGGTACTCATTTGTACCAGACTTGAAACTAGATGAGATCACAGCACCACCTGCACGGCCAAACTCTGCCGAAGGAGTTGTAGTGATAACCTTAAATTCACCTATTGCGTCTGGGTTTGAGAAGACTGCAATCTGGCCAAACAGAGGCTCGTTGTTGTCAACGCCATCAACCAAAAAGTTATTGAATGCTGGACGCTGTCCGTTTGCAACGATGTCTGAACCACCAGAAGAGTCAAAACGTGCACCTTCAGTACGTGCGCCAGGAGCACCATTTCCACTTGCACCACCTGTGCCACCACTGATGAGAGCATTACCACCGTTACCAGAACCGCTTGGTCTGATAACGCCGGGAACGAGTGTTGCTAACTGTGTGTAATTACGACCATTTAATGGAAGGTCGACGATCTTTTTTGTATCGACCACTTCACCTAACTCGCTAGTCTCGGTTTTAACTAATGGTGCTTCGGCTGTGACTGTAACTATGTCACTGACTGATCCAGCAGTCAATGAGACACCTATAGAACGTGAGTCTCCCACTTGTAACACAATCTCTTCTGTTTCTGCTGTCTGAAAACCTTCAGCTTTGACAGTTAGCTTGTAAGGACCGATCTCTAGATTTGCTAGAACATATCCACCATCTTTGTCGGTTGTCACATCGCGGGTACTGTTTGTTCCAAGTTTAGTAGCGGTCACTGTGGCACCACCAATGGCGGCACCAGTTGAGTCCGTCACTGTACCACTTATAGATGCTCTATCGCTCTGTGCTAAAGCTATCTGTCCAAAAAACAGAAGTGCTAATAGACCAACAGCAGCGTGCCGAAGCATCCGGTGTAATCCGCTCATAAGCCTTCCTCCTTAATTTTTTAACCTCTCGCTATTAGAAATATCTCTGTTAAAAATTTTCCATTTACGAGAAATTTTTTGATTTTAATAAAACATAATTACTCTCTGATCAATTTCCCCCCCCCGGTCAATTTTTGATCAGTAGAGTGATTCCATAAACTGCTTGGATAAGCAGCTCAGGAACTACTGCAAGTCAAGCTACCACTTTAAGATAGCGGTGAAATATAAAATATCTTTATCAAATAAACTTTGTGGCACAAAAATAGCATTCTCTTTCTTAGAAAACTCTATCCTCTGAAAATTCAAGCTGTCTTGGTCATGTGTATGAGAGGGAATAAATATTACAAGATTAGTACTTTAGATATTCAAAGACCCAAGGGTAGTGAAAATTCAATCTACCCAAAACGGAAGTCTCGATAAACGTTCAGACTTGCTAAACTCAGCTTGAAACCTTAGATGGTAAGACATATGTTTCCGTGCTAAAACACTCCAACTACTGCTAGATTACTCAGCTCAGCTATCTTGGCTGTAACTATTAAAAAACTTACTCTGTCTGCTCAGATAATGTTGGGATTGATGGTTTTCTCAGAGTTGACATTATATTCCATGACTGTGGTCTAAGTCAGCCTTTTTTACGGAAAAAAGTAGACGTTATATGTAAAATATTTGGCTTGCTTGATGGATTTGCCAAATTTCGCAGATTAATTTATGTTTTCATCTGCTTAAATGCAATAGCAATGTTCCAGAATGCTTCTACAACTAAAACAAAAAGAAGAAATAGATAAGTGTGGGATCTATTAATTAAGAATGTAGAAATAGTTGATGGCACAGGCTCGCCCAGCTACAAGGGAGACATTGCAATAAAGGGTGAAAAGATTGATGCAGTTGGTAGAGATTTTGCTCTTTCAATACCTGGATCAGTAGATACAATTGACGCAGCGCATCTAACAGCAATTCCAGGGATTATTGACCCACACTCACACGCTGATCTGATAGTTGGCCTAGATTTTGAAACGCAATCCAATCTCCTCAAATGCAAGCTTTTTCAAGGAGTTACTACAATAATAGTAGGAAATTGTGGCTTAGGAACCTCACCAGCTACGACTCTAGAAGCTACAACAGTTCTTCGTGGTATAAACTCCTGGATGGCTCCAGAAGAGCAGTTACCCTCTTCGGCAACTTCTCTTTACACAACAAATGACGCTTATCTGAACAGACTTGAAAATAGCGGCGTAGCAATCAATGTAGCAATGCTCATTCCACATGGGCCTGTTAGGATATCAGTTATGGGATTAGCAAAAGAACTGCCCTCATCAAAACAACTTAATGCTATGAAGTCTCTTGTTCAAGAAGGTTTTGACGCAGGTGCTTTTGGTCTGTCAACAGGTCTTATCTATCCACCGGGTAGCTACTCTTCGCCAGATGAGTTGACAGAGCTTGCAAAGGTAGTTGCTCGCTCAGACCGCATCTATACAAGCCACATCCGTGGTTCGAGTGACACACTGCTAAAGGCTGTAGATGAGCTGATCACTGTTGGTAAAAAGAGCCTTGCTCGCGTACACCACTCCCACAATGAGGCAGTTGGTGAACAGCACTGGTCAAATATTGACCGTGTGCTTGGACTTGAAGAGGCTGCTCTACGTTCTGGACTTCAGATATCTTTTGACATGTTTCCTTACACAATGGCGGCAACCATGATGGTAGCTATCTACCCTCCTTGGGCACTGGAAGGCGGTATAGAAAGTCTCATAGCACGGCTCCAAGACCATAAAGAGCGCGAAAAGATCAGAAGAGCAATAGAAAAGACCCCTTCCAAGTGGAATTCTTGGGCTGGTAAAGGATGGCCACACAACCTTGTAAGGGCTGTAGGTTGGGACAATATATATATTGGTTATGTTCAAAGTGCCGAGCAGAAGAAGTTTGAAAACCTGAGCTTGCAAGAGTTCGGTGAGCAGATAAGAAGATCGCCTTTTGATGCAGTCTCTGATCTCATCATCAGCGAAAAAGGCCAGGTCTCGATGCTCATACACGAGATCTCTGGAGAGCAAGATAGTAAGGATGACTACGACAAGCATCTGCTCAAATTCATGTGCCATCCGCTCTCTGCCTTCTGCAGTGATGCAGAAGATTATGGAAAAGGCCATCCACACCCCGCCAGTTACGGAGCTTTTGCCAAGATCTTTAGTCGCTATGTTGGTAAGCTGAAAGCTATAAGCTTTGAAGAAGCTGTTAGGAAGATGACTGGATACACAGCTAAACTCTTTGGAATAAGAGACCGTGGGCTGATCCGCCCTGGTATGTATGCCGACATTGCATTAATAGACAGAACCAAACTCAGTGACCACTCTAATATTAAGTCACCACGCCTTCTTGCAACGGGAGTTGAGCATCTTCTTCTCAATGGTAAACTGACAATAAAAAATGGAAACTACCTTGGTCAGAGAGGTAAAGTTTTAACGAATTTTGTACGTAATGATTCCGGTCGTTATCTGGGGAAAGTCGCTGTATTTGGAGAAATTTGGGATGCAGAGTCAGCAACTAGCGAAC
>JAEUQL010000423.1 GCA_016789295.1 Blastocatellia bacterium
CCTCCTGCAAACCGGGCATAACTACTAACACTATTTCGAAGTAGGCTTTCTTCAATCTTTCGTCTATAAGTGGAGTCTTGGTTATAGGTATTAAAGAGAAGCCTTGCTTGTGGGAAAGTTTCTAAAACTGCAGGAAGTGCCTCTGCAAGGAGATCGATGTTGTAGAGAGGCATCATAGCTCTTGGGCTGAAGATGATGCGATGGGCTGCAGCAAATCCAAGTTGGTCTCTTATCTGGCTGCCATCACCTTTGGGATTGAAAATGTTGAGATCTACACCAAATCTAACAAGTTTTACGTTTTTGGCTCCTAGTTCCAAAGCCTTTTCAAGAAGTTCTTCAGAATCTGCTGTCACTAAATCGGCATTACGCAGAGCCTGCTCTGTCAACAGAAGATTGTTAATATCTAAAACATCTAGCAACAGATCACTTCCCCAGGCTGAGAGGACTAGAGGGTGAAAGGCAGTTGCGGCTGCCTGCCATCCCCACCCAGTTATTGAATGGCCGTGCACTATATCTGGATTAATTATTTGAACTATTTCTGATGGTGATAGAGTTTGGGAAAGCTCGTCAGCAAGAAAAACTTCGTGCAGAGTTGAGAAGTGGCTGATCCATCTTTTTGTGTGGATGCTATCTTTCGGAGCAAACAGGAGTAACCTCATTTTGGAAGCAGGCGAAAGTCTACTTTTATGTGCTAAAAAACAATTATTCAGCTTTTTGTCTAGCCATACAAAAACTAGTACCAGAACTGAAGTAGGTTCTGGCAATATTGGCGGAGGCGTGTAGGAATCGAACCCACCCAAGCCAGCTTTCACTGACTAACTACAGATTTGAAGTCTGCGGAGACCACCAGGCCCCATGCACCTCCACGCACTTTTTTGACTAATCTACGTCTTCAGTTCAGAGTTTGCAAACCGTTTAATCCTGCTTTTTCTTATTCTGTTGCCCAATATCGTATTTGCTTTCTGCCAGATTGCTGCGTTGGCGCACTTTTGCTGCCATATCTTCCATATCTCGGCCTAAAGAGAGTGTATCGTTCATCAACTTATCAAGGGGGGAGAGGTTACTAGAGATCTTGATACTGGGAAGGTCTTTCATCATGCTTTCCTGTTTACGCTTTACCAGATCGTCTAATAGTAGTTCTTCTTCGGCTGTCAAGCCACCTCGTAACCTCTTTTGTGTCAGCTCTTTGAGAAGTTTTTCCATCGATTCGTCCATAATTAGAACCTCTTTTCTTGAGAGCACATTTGCGCTAAGTTTGAGCAAAAGACCGATATACAACTTCGGCACAGATAGTATAGACTCTGCAACTTCGTTCATTTGAAATAATCACACACAAATTTAGGGAGTTCAATTAATGATTTCAAAAGGTGTAACTATTCAGGAGCCGAAAGGAAAGCTCGGTGTACTTCTGGTTGGACTTGGTGCAGTTAGCACTACTGTAATTGCTGGTGTTGAAGCCGTTCGTCGTCAGCTTGCAAAACCGATTGGAAGTTTGACGCAGATGGGAACCATCAGACTTGGTAAGAGGACAGAAGGGCGCTCACCAAAGATCAAAGATTTTGTGCCACTAGCAGAACTTGAAGACTTGGTATTTGGAGCCTGGGACATCTTTGAAGACAACTGCTATGAAGCTGCATTGCACTGCGGAGTAATAGAGAAGAGTTTACTGGAGCAACTCAAGCCAGAACTAGAGAAGATCAAGCCGATGCCTGCTGTTTTTGACCAACATTATGTCAAGAGGTTGCACGGTACCTATATCAAGAAGGGTGAAAACAAGCGAGATCTGGCCGAGCAGTTGATGGCTGATATACAGAAATTTAAGACCGACAACAACTGCACACGTCTTGTGATGGTCTGGTGTGCTTCCACAGAGATATTTATGAAGTCTTCACCTGTGCATGAGACTATAGAAAGTTTTGAACGTGGACTTGAGACAAGTGATCCAGATATTGCACCTTCAATGATCTACGCTTATGCAGCACTCAAATCTGGAGTAGCTTTTGCCAATGGTGCTCCAAACCTCACAGTTGATATTCCTGCTCTGATGCAGCTTGCAAACGAAAAAGGTGTAGCTGTTTGCGGTAAAGATTTCAAAACAGGCCAGACTATGATGAAGACTATTCTGGCTCCCGGACTCAAGAGTAGAATGCTTGGCTTGAGTGGCTGGTATTCGACCAACATTTTGGGTAATAGAGATGGTGAAGTGTTAGATGATCCAGAATCTTTTAAGACAAAAGAAGAGTCAAAACTTTCTGTTCTTGAATATATACTTCAACCAGAAATTCACCCAGACCTTTATGGCGATTTCTCTCACCTTGTACGTATCAACTACTATCCACCAAGAGGTGACAACAAAGAGGGTTGGGACAATATAGACATCTTTGGCTGGCTTGGCTATCCTATGCAGATAAAGATCAATTTTCTTTGCAGAGACTCGATACTTGCAGCACCAATAGTACTTGACCTTGCAATCTTTCTTGATCTTGCACAGCGTT
Organism: Blastocatellia bacterium; assembly: GCA_016789295.1. Lineage (GTDB taxonomy): Bacteria > Acidobacteriota > Blastocatellia > Chloracidobacteriales > JADJPF01 > JAEUQL01. Next base: position 2,496 of record JAEUQL010000423.1, read on the forward strand.
CAGGAATGAAAGGGATTCAGGAGTGGCTCAGTTTCTACTTTAAGAGTCCAATGACTGCTCCACAACTCTATCCAGAGCACGACCTTTTCATACAACTGATGAAGCTCAAAAATACACTCAGACATTTGAAAGGTGAAGAGATGATCACGCACCTTGGCCTTGAATACTACGACTAGTTTATGAGTAGCAGTAGATCGGGAAGTAGGCGTAAAAGCCTGCTTCCTGCTGTAAAACTTTGCCTTTCTTGTAGTTATGCCGAAACCTCTGTTGATAGGGGGCAGCTCCGCATATTTTGCGGTAAGAATCATGCAAGGGCTGATAAAGATTGTGCCGACTATGATGATGCTGGAACTGCTGATCTTCTTGAAGCAATAAAAGAACGTATAGCAAAAGTACAACGTGCTTACAGAGAGCGTTTCAACAGAATCTCCCCAGACTGTATCAACTGTGTACAAAACTGCTGCAGTACGCCTTTTCTCAACAAAACCCCTTTCTATCCTGAAGACGCCATCTACTACATGCTTTCTGACCAGCCAGTCCCCAATATCCCAAAAGGGATCAAACATTGCATGTTTTTCAACAATGGTTGTACTCTTTCTGTAGATATGCGTCCGCATGCTTGCATAGAATACAAGTGCATATATCAGGCAGACGACCAGATAGACCTTTTTGGTAGGGTTATCAACTACACTACCATAGATCTATTGGCTGTAGTTACTAGAGACTATGTTGGCTGGCGTGGTGTCTATAAACCCGAAGAACACCTTTCAATGCAGGCACGGGGTTTACAGGTAGGTAAAGTTTATGACCGCTTTGATAGAGAGTGGGATACAGAGAAGCCTATTCAAGATCTACTCCTTATTTACAAGTAGTAGGCTTTTAGAAAGTATGTAATGAAGGTAGAATCGAAAGGTTTGGAATAAAATGGATCGCGCCTGTAAGCTGACTCTGCTATAATCGCGGCTATAGTCCTGGAAGTACTAAAGGCAGAACGGGTTTGATGCCCAAGTCAAGCTTTTCATCGCCTGGCAAGAGGATAAACAGAGATACCAATAGATCTGGTTCATATATATGTGAGTCGCAGATATGTTAAGCCAAAATTGGAAAATCTATGGGAAAAAGCGTGCAGAGAGACTATATTTGCAAAGCATGAGCTTGACAAAGAAGCAGAAGTTTGATATTGAGTCGTTCGACCTTGTTGACGACCAACTCAAGAAACTCTAAATCTATACAAATTCAAATCCTTTCAACTAAGGCTGAGTTGTTGGCGTTTCTTGAACAAAAGTATTTTCTTCAGAAGTTAATACCTGAAGCAGATTTAGATCTGTGGAAAGTAGTCGGGGTAGAAAGAAGCATACAATCCAAGCCATAAATCTTAGAGTAGCCACTAAAGTAATAGTTACTCAAGTTTACTAATGAACAGGAGAACAAACTCAGTATCCTGGTTTATTTGCAGCAGACAGGAGATGTATAGCTCTTTCAAAGTTTATTTTTAAAGAACGAAATTTTTGATTCCTAAGAAA
>JAEUQL010000424.1 GCA_016789295.1 Blastocatellia bacterium
CTCATTAAAAGAAGACTCATTAAGAAGACACAAACCATCACTCTTTTCATACTTGCTGTCCTTAAACATTTGGAGATGTTGATTCAGAAATGCCGATCTTAGCATACAGACATAACTCTTTAGCACTAATTTCTAATAGAGGTCTTAAAAACCATCTCTTTTTCTCATTTTCTCTTTTTCTCATTTTTTAAGGGGAAAAGTTGAAAGAAGAAAAATAAGGAAAAAAAAAGCCTGAACGAGAAGTTCAAGCTAGAATGAATAGCACGGATGTGGTTGCTGGTAAGATAGCAACGCTATGTAACATACATATTAAATATAGGCAACAGGAGAGTAAAATTTTTCAGATTTTTCCGTCTATCATCTCTATTAGCTTAAATATAGTCTCTCGTGCTTGAGTAAACCTTGCATACTTCTTGTCTCTGTCCTCTTCAGCATCAGGTAGAAGTCCAACAGGGGTATAGCAGATCTTTTCACACTCTTGAAAGAGGTCTTTTGTTTTCTGGCAGGTTTCAATTTCTACCCCTTTTGCAAGAAGCAGTTCTTCTATCCTCTCTGCTGTAAGCTCAGAAGATTGAACTGAAAAGAGGGTTTCGAAAATCTTTCTCATCGTTCGCAGCAGTTCACCAGCATATGCCCTTTCGTCTCCACGATGAAGTTTTCCAAAAGAGCTGTTGACGATTCTTCGAAGCTCCTCTGCTACACTTTTAGGTCTGTTTTCCGAAAGTGTTTCGTTCAATTGCCCGCTTACTTTTTTAGGAGTTTTTGAAGTATTTGGTGAAGGCGGAGATTTTTCAGGCTGTCTCTTTGCCAAAATGAACCCAACTGCAAGCCCAGATCCAACTAGTATTATGAGCAGTCCATAACGAACAACTTTTAGTTGAAAGATAGCAAAGAGAAAAGAAAAGAAACTTCTTCTATTTGGCTCATTTTTGGCTTTATTTATAGGTGCAATAACCTCAAGCATCATAGGCTCACTTTTGATCACCTGATAGCCTTTCTGCTTTGGGTCAAAGTAGGCAAAGCTTATTGCTGGAATAGTCAATTTGCCTGCAGTTGTTGGGACAAGATCGGCTTCCCAACACGCAACAGGAAGTTCTTTTTCCTGCTTAACTGACACTCGATTCAAATTGTATACTTTTGCACCTTCAATCTGCGGAAGTGGTGGCGGAGTAATCGAATCAATGTTGCCATCTGTTTCAACTTCAAGTACAAGATGTGTGGGAGCACCAAGTTTGGTAACTTTCTCTTTTAGTTCAGCTCGAAAGTTGCAACTCCCTACAGCACCCTTAAATTCTGGTGGCTGCCCTTTTTCTGGAAGTGGCATAACATCAATTGTGATGGGTGAAGTCATAGCTTGCATAGTCTTGCTCCCTTTCGCAGTAAGTACATTCATACTGTAAGAGAGAGCAGGAATAGTCAATTTTCCAGACGTTGTTGGATAGAGAATAAATCTTGGGATGAGTTGTGTAACAAAAGGGCGACCTCCAACAAATATCTCCCGACTTGGGTTGACGTGTTTTGCTAGGTCAAGTTCTCTATTCCAGAAATTTGCAAGCCTTGGAGCTTCTGTAAGCTTTATCTCGCTTACTTCAAGACTGTTATGGGTAATCCTTATAGAAAGAGTTATCTTTTCATTAACATAGGCACGGCTACGGTCAACTTCTGCTGCAAGCTTGACAACTGTTGAGCCATAGACTGGAATGTTTTGAACCGTGTCAAAATTCTCGGCTTCTCTCTTTTTTGAAGGGGGTGGATTGGGGCCTTGAACCTCAACAACTTCACCTGCTACCCGATAAGTCTCTCCAGCATAAGTTATTGAGAATGCTCCTAACCTAAACTTTCCACCAAAAGTCGGTTGTAATTGATATTTTATTAAACGTCCACCAACAGGCTTTCCAAATGCATCTTGAACAAGGTTTGGTCTGTCACTCTTACTTATTACATTAAAACTTGAAGGAAAAAGCTCTGGTAATGATACTTTTTCAATACCACTGCCTTGTAAAGAAACTGTCAAAGTAACAGTCTCCTGTACAGTTACTCTTCTTTTATTTACGCTAACAGAGACTTGCAATTGAAAAGCCTCTGCCGTGAATGCAGAAAACTGTAATAGAGCTAATAAGAAGAGTAGTAGATATATTCTTCGTCTCATATTTAGATATCAAGATTATGATTGGGTGAAGGAAAATGTTTACCTTATCAAGAGCTTAGCACAGACCAACACCAAAGCTCTACCAGTCACGCTTTATAGTAGTGTTGAAGTAGCTGCGGTCTGGGTTTCCTCGATGAGCCGGGCCGCGCTCATTTTGCCGAAGTGCTTCCAGTATACGCTCGGCTTCACTTTGGGTCATTTTTGGAGTAGTAGTTTGTGACGGCGATTCATTGGGTTTGTCTTTATTTTTGTTGTTAGGGTCTGGGTTGTTGTCTGGTGCTTGTCCACCTGAACTACTGCTTTTTGGTGGGTCTGGTGGAGGTGGTTCTGGCTGCTTGAGTGCTACCTCCAGGTTATATTTTGCTAGGTTATCGTCGGGTCTAAGCCTCAGTGCTGCTTTGTAGGCTTCAATAGCTTCTGCCCTCTGTTTTGAACTGTAGTAGCAGTTTCCAAGGTTATAGTAAGCTCTTGCAGCCTGAGCAGGTTGCAAGCCAGATTGCAAAGCTTTCTGCAGTTCTGCTATGGCCTCAGAGTAGCGACCAAGTCGGTAGAGTGCACAAGCTAGATTTGTCTGAAGTGATGCTGGATGTTGACTGTTAGCAATCTCTCTCTGATATGCCAAAACTGCCTCTTGATAATTTCCTGCTTTGAAAAGTTGATCGCCTTCTGCATTACTACTAAATGCAAATACCGTTAGGCTAACTAGCGGTAGTAGTGAGAGTATCGCTGCTTTTCTTACATTCATAACTATTCTGCTCGCTTTGCTGCTGACTTCTCTTGCGATTCCAAAGCCTTCGAAGTTGGGGTATTGAGATCTACAAGTCTCCTAAACTGCTCAAAAAGATAAGAAGCATCGTGTGGCCCAGGTGAAGCTTCTGGATGGTACTGCACAGAAAAGACTGGCAAGTGTCGATGCCTCATTCCTTCCAAAGTCTGGTCATTGAGGCTTACGTGTGTTATTTCAACGTCGTCTTTTGGTAATGAGTCTATGTCTACTGCAAAGCCGTGATTTTGTGAAGTTATTTCTACTTTACCTGTCAGAAGATTTTTTACTGGATGGTTTGCACCTCTATGGCCAAACTTCAACTTGTAGGTTTTAGCTCCAACAGCAAGAGCCAGAATCTGATGTCCAAGACATATACCAAAAGTTGGATATTTGTGTATAAGTTTTGTTACAGTATTTGCAACTGAGACTAGTGGTTCAGGATCTCCTGGACCATTAGAGAGAAATATTCCGTCTGGAGAAAGCTTTTCAACATCTTCAAATGAAGTGTCAGATGGAACAACACTTACTCTAAAATCTTGCAGCAGAAGTGAATTGAGAATATTCTGTTTAATGCCAAAATCGAAGGCTACTATGTGTGGCTGCTGTTGATGCTCTCCACACGTGTAAGACTCTTTACAACTGACTTCGTGAGCAAGTGCACGCCCAAGCATCTTTGGTGACTGACGAACTTTTTCGAGCAGTTGATCTATAGTCTTTTCTTGGCCAGAAGATCCACTGTAGATAATGGCACGCATTGCACCGTTGTTGCGTATATGCCTGACAAGTTTGCGTGTGTCTATGCCTTCTATTGCAACAACACCATTTTCAGAAAGATAGTCAGAGAGGGTCTTTTCAGACTGCCAATTACTTGGACGATAACAGTAGTTACGAACTACAAGACCTTGAGCAAAAGGCCGTTTTGATTCATTATCACAGCTATTTGTTCCATAGTTACCTATCTCTGGATATGTCATAACAACTATCTGTTCAGCATAAGAAGGATCGGTTAGGATCTCCTGGTAGCCTGTAATAGAGGTATTGAATACAACCTCACCTGTAGTTTCTCCTGTAGCTCCAAAGCCGTA
>JAEUQL010000425.1 GCA_016789295.1 Blastocatellia bacterium
GGTTGACCGCCGGTGTATATTATCTTGATGTCTCGCTCTATTTTCTTGACTCCTGGTGTATAAGTCAAAGTCAAGTAGATCAAAATAAAGATGTGGTAATTAGATGGATAAACGTGTCTGCTCAATCTGTTTTCATGCTGTAGAACGCGCTCGCTCACGTCCTGGTACAGAACTCGACAACTATATCTGCTCAATCATATATGCAAACCTTCCTCGTTGGGACAGAAGGAATACAGTCTGCTTTGACTGTATTGAACGTTTTGTTTCGGCTCAACACCAACTTGATGAATATTTGGCAAAGTCAGGACATCAGGGACAGAAGATTCTGCCTACACCTGTACGTCTTGGTGCCAGTCCAAAGTTTACAGGCAAAGGAGTCACTATAGCTTTTCTCGACTCAGGTTTTTATTGGCACCCCGACTTGACACGTCCAGATATAAGAATTGCTAGATATGTCAATATTTTCACTCCTCGTTCAAGTGCAAAGGATCTAATGCAAACAGATGTGTCGAGTTGGCACGGAATGATGACCTCGGTTGTAGCGTCTGGAAATGGTTTTCTGTCGGGTGGTATTTACAGAGGCATAGCTTCTGATGCAAAGCTTGTTTTGGTAAAAGTAGGAACGGCTAACCGTATCAAACACGAAGACATTACTTGGGGTATAAGATGGGTTATAAAACACCACAAAAAATATAATATCAAAATAATTAACATCTCCTGTGGTGGTGACTATGAAGCTTCATATTTGCACGATTCACTTTCCCAAGCTGCTGAAGAAGCAGTAAAGCTTGGTCTAGTAGTTGTAGCAGCCGCAGGAAACGAGACACACAAAGCTGTAATTCCACCTGCAAGTGCACCATCGGTAATTACCGTTGGTGGGCTTGATGACAAAAATACGTTAGATACAAGGAATCACGATCTCTACCATTCGAGCTATGGCCCAACAATTGATGGATTACAGAAACCTGAACTAGTAGCACCAAGCATATGGGTAGCAGCACCAATCCTTCCAGGAACGCCTACATCATCACAAGCTATACTGCTTGACCAGCTTGAAAAAGCTCCTGATTGGGAGATAAAAGCAATAATGGAAAGGAGTCGTGGAATAGATCCAGAGCTTGATGCAGCCTTCTCTTTGGAACCTTACCTGATTCGTCATCTTATAGACATCAAGATAAAATCTAACAATGTAATATCAGGACATTACAAACACGTTGATGGTACTTCATTTGCTGCACCTATAGTCTCTTCTATTGTTGCACAAATGCTCGAAGCCAATCCAGACCTTACTCCGCACGAAGTCAAACATACTCTCATAAAGACTGCAGAGCGATTACCGCACGTAGAAACAGACCGACAAGGCTGGGGGGTGGTCAACCCGCGCAGTGCAGTAGCAAAGGCATTGGAACTGGGTATTATCAAGAAAAGACAAGAAAAGGAGGCATTAGTGACTCGCTAAACCTATGCAAGAAAGCTTTCAAACCATAGAACTTTTTAAGAGAGTTATCAGCGCACGTCAAGCCAGTCAACAAGAACGCAAAGAGCTACTTTTTGACCATGCAGAAGAGGTTATTAACGCACTGCTTGATAACAGCTCGCTAACAGAAGAAGAACTTTATATACTCGCTCAACGCAAAGACTTAAGTAATGAACTTTTCAGAAGGCTTTCAAACGATGGTCGTGTCTTATCTAGTCCAAAGGTAAGGCGAGCGTTAATATTTAACCCCAAAACACCTGCTTCTATTTCACTGAAATTTCTAAATCAACTTTTCACTTTTGACCTAGTAGCACTTCTACTAGTTGTTGGAATAGCCGGAGAAGTAAAGACTGCTGCCGAAGAGATGCTTTTTCGTAAACTTGGACAGTTGTCAGTAGGTGAAAAACTCACACTAGCTAAACGTACCAATTCTGACAGAATTCTTACACAACTGCTTGAAGACAGCAGCCGTGAAGTAGTGTCATCGGTATTGATAAACCCATTTCTTCGTGAAGGGACAGTATGTACAGCGATTCGCAAAGGGACAGTCAAGCAACACACGGTGGAGCTTATTGCTATAAACCAGAAGTGGTCTTGTCGCCACGATGTACGATATGCACTGTTAAGAACACGTCATATTACACTTGGTTTGGCAATAAATTTCTTACAGAGCTTAACACAAAATGACTTAAGAGAACTTGCTTCAGACCCAACTGTTTCAATTCAAATCCGTACATATATCAAGAACAGTCTTGCTAAGACTGGTTCACTGAAAATAAAGAGATAAGCAGGCCAAAAACTCTACGTTTCCATCTCCACCTTTAATTGGCGAAGTTATCAAGCCTACAAGAGTAAAGCCAATACTTTCTGCAAATTCTACTATTTCTCTAACAACTCTCTGTTGTTTTTCAGAGTCTGTGACAATCCCACCTTTTCCAACTTCTCCTCTACCAACTTCAAATTGAGGTTTTATCAAAGTAATCAATTTCCCGGAAGTTTTTAAGAGAGGTTTAAGAGTAGGGATAATCTTTGTTAAAGATATAAAAGAGACATCTACTGTTATTAGATCAAAAGGTTGATCAAACTCTTGGAGCTTTAAGTAGCGTGCATTTACCTTCTCTCTTACTTCAACACGGCTGTCTTGCCGTAATCTCCAAAGCAGTTGACTATGACCAACATCAAGAGCTACTACTTTTCTGGCTCCGTGTTGCAATAGGCAATCTGTAAAACCGCCCGTAGAAGCTCCAACATCTAAACAGATACTTTCTGTGACTGTTAACTTAAATTCTGCTAAAGCAGCTTCAAGTTTTAAGCCTGCTCTTGAAGCATATTTAAGATGCTCACCTTTGATTCTTATTTCAGCATCTGCATCAACCTTCTGCCCAACTTTATCTACTCTCTGCTCATCTACCAGCACTTGTCCTGCAAGGATAAATGCCTGTGCTTTTTGCCGACTCTCAACCAAGCCACGCTCGACAAGCAGTTTGTCAATCCTCTCTTTGATAACTCTCTCCTATATAAAGGTGTAGAAACATTAAGAGGATGGTCTCTCAACCATCCTCTTGGTGTTTCTATAAAATTTTAAGAGTTTGTGAAAAAGCTCTTTGGAAAGAGAGCCTTAAAAACTACTTCTTCATTGCAGCAAAAGCATCAACTCTGCCACCAGAAAGAACCTTACCTTTTAGACTGTCTACATTTGTAGAACTATCTACTAGCTTGTCAATTAACTCTTTTGGAGTCATTGAACGATCTTTTGAAAGAACCAGTGCCGCAATTCCTGCAACGTGAGGTGTAGCCATTGATGTACCACTGAAATACTCATAACCACCACCTGTCACTGTCGAATATACATCGACACCAGGAGCGGCTACATCTACGGTCTTCACACCATAGTTTGAAAATGATGCAAGCTTGTCTTGATTGCTAATAGCAGCTACAGCCAAAACATTTTCAGCATCATAAGAAGATGGGTAATGTGGATAATTATCGTTATTTAATGCACTATTACCTGCAGCAGCAACAAAGAGAATGCCTGCTTCGTTGGCCTCTTTGATAGCATCGTGCAATGCTCTTGAATAGTCACCGCCACCCCAACTGTTTGATAGCACTTTCAAGTTAACACCACGCTTCTTCATCTCTATTGCATAGTTTATCGACTCGATTGCATCGTTGAGAGTTCCTCCTCCGTCACCAGAGAGAAACTTGAGAGCCATTAGCTTAACATTCCAGTTGACACCAACTACCCCTTCTCCATTATCACCTACTGCACCTATAGTTCCTGCACAGTGAGTTCCGTGATCGTTGTCGTCCATTGGGTTACCACTGTCTTCTATAGCATTGTAACCATATATATCATCAACTACACCATTGCCGTCATCGTCAATGCCATTGTCTGGAATTTCGTCTTCATTTACCCAGATCACACTTTTTAAATCTTCATGATCAATGTCTACACCTGAATCAATCACGGCCACAATCACGGTGCGCGAAGGCTGACCCTTTAGCAAAGTTTCATAGGTCCGT
>JAEUQL010000426.1 GCA_016789295.1 Blastocatellia bacterium
TTAGTCCCAGACGTTCACCTCGTAATACTTTTTCACCCTCTTTCTTCCACAAAACACACCGACGAGCGATAATGCCTGCAATCTGTTTGACAACGATTTTAACAGAGCCATCCTCAATTACTACTACATTCTGTTCATTCACCAATGAAGCATCAGGACGTGTTGCAGGAACAAACTTTCCTTTGACATAGTTGACCTGTTTGATCTGGCCAGATATAGGAGAGCGGTTAATATGAACGTCGAGAGGGGAGAGAAAGATACTTATAAGGTAAGGTGATTTTGGTGACTGGTCGAGCTTTTCGACTTTTGTAACCTTACCATCTGCTGGTGATACAACTATTCCAATGTCAGATGGAATCTCTCTTTCTGGATCACGAAAAAAGTAAGCAACAAAAAGAGTTAAGAAGAGAAACAGTGCTGCAGCGATGTAGAAAAAGAGTCCTACAGTTAAGAAAAGACCTAACAACAGAGACAAAGCTGTGCAGGAAAACAGAACTATTATGTACGGATACGCCTCACGTGCCATATGGAAAGTAGAATGAGTTAGAGTAATCAAAAACGGGAACGCCTTAAACTTTTGGTGTCCCCGTCACTCAGCAATTATTGTCTTGATTCAGTATCTTGGTCAATGACCGGAAACAGCATTCTTCTTGTAGTTCTGAAGAATCTGTTCCATTTTGTCTTTAAGTTGAAGCTTCCTTTTCTTCAAGGTTGCTGCTTCTACCATCTCTTCTTGGCTTGGGTGTGAGAGGGCATTGATCTCTTCTAGCCTACCCTCACAGCGATGGTGTTCTTTTGCAAGTTCCCGGTATTCCTGGTTGGAAGTCATCAGTTCCGCCTTCAACAGATCGGCAGTAGACATGCTCATAGCCAAAATCCTCCTTCGAGGGATGTTTATTTTCCGTGCTTAAAGAATCGCCTAAAAACGAGTCTATTCTAAGCCTGCACGCTATCAGGATGCAAGGCAATTGTAGACCTAACAGGAGAGTCAGGAGATAACTTCAAGTTCTCTCTGTTTGAGGTACTTGACTTTGTCACGAAGTTCTGCAGCACGCTCAAACTCCAGTCTGCGTGCAGCTTCGCGCATATCTGCTTCCAACTGCTTGATAGTCTCTTCGAGTTTCTCGCTTGTGTAAGCTTCGTACTGGTCGAGATCTAGAGGGACTTTGAAATAGTCGGCTTCATAAGCAGTGACCAATGTAGCTTCAACGGGTTTGACTATGGTCTGTGGTGTTATCCCATTAGCTTGGTTGAACTCTTGCTGTATTCTGCGTCTTCTGGCAGTCTCTTCAATAGCGCGGCGCATCGATTCTGTGATCCTGTCGGCATAGAGTATAGCCCGACCATTGACGTTTCTAGCAGCACGTCCTATCGTTTGAATTAACGAAGACTCACTTCTCAAAAAACCTTCTTTATCTGCATCAAAGATAGCTACAAGCGACACTTCGGGCAGATCTAATCCTTCTCTAAGTAGGTTGATGCCGATGAGTACATCGAACTCTCCACGCCTCAGATCCCGCAAAATCTTTATTCTTTCTAATGTCTCGATCTCTGAGTGTAGATAACGAACCCTAACACCTATCTCCATGTAGTATTCACAGAGATCTTCAGCCATCTTTTTTGTGAGTGTGGTGACTAGTACACGTTCTCCTTTGGCTACACAACATCGGATCTCTTCTAACAGATCATCTACTTGACCTTTAACTGGGCGAACATAGACTTCTGGGTCTAGCAGACCTGTAGGACGGATCAACTGCTCGACTACTTCACCACTCGACTGTATGAGTTCATAAGAGCTAGGAGTTGCAGAGACATAGATCACTTGTCCAAGTCGCAACTGCCACTCTTCGAATTTAAGTGGTCTGTTGTCGAGAGCTGAAGGCAGACGAAAGCCGTGCTCTACCAAGGTCTGCTTGCGTGAGCGGTCACCATTGTACATACCTCTAATCTGAGGAACTGTCTGGTGACTTTCATCAATAATAACTAATGCATCTGGTGGTAGGTAATCAAAGAGTGTTGGAGGTGGTTCTCCTGGCTGGCGTCCTGTCAAATGGCGTGAATAGTTTTCGATACCTCGGCAAAAACCCAACTGCTTGATCATCTCTAAATCATAGATAGTTCTCTGGTGTAGTCTTGATGCTTCCACCAGTTTGTTTTGATCGAGTAGTTGAGGTTCCCACCAATCTAGCTCTTCCTTTATGGTTTTGACTGCACGCTTGATAATGTCTCTGGGCATAACGTAGTGCGAACGAGGAAAGATAGTTATCCTGCCTGTCTGTCTACTTAAAACCTCCCCAAGAAGTGGGTCTACTAGTGAAATAGAGTCGATCTCATCGCCCCACATCTCTATTCTGATGGCTTGGTCTTGGTAGCTAGGGTAGATCTCTATAACATCTCCACGCACACGAAATGTTCCGCGTTCAAACGATATGTCATTGCGTTCATACTGAAGTTCAACAAGCTTTTTCAGTATCTCGGTTCTGGTGATCTGCTGGCTCGGTTCGAGAAAGAAGAGCATTCCATAGTAAGCGTCTGGAGAGCCGATGCCATAAATACAAGAGACAGAAGAGACAATGACACAGTCGCGCCGATCAAAGAGTGACCTTGTAGCAGAAAGGCGCAAGCGATCTATCTCGGCATTTATTGTTGCCTCTTTCTCGATGTAGGTATCGGTTGATGGTAAGTAAGCTTCAGGCTGGTAATAGTCATAGTAGCTAACAAAATACTCAACGGCATTTTTAGGAAAGAAGTTTTTAAATTCTTGATAAAGCTGTGCGGCTAAAGTTTTATTGTGTGCCATAACTAGCACAGGTCTTTGTAGCTTCTCAATTATAGACGCGGCTGTGTAAGTCTTTCCAGAACCAGTTATTCCAAGTAGTACTTGGTGTTTCTCTCCTGAAAGCACGCCACGAACAAGAGCATCTATTGCTTGTGGTTGATCACCTCTTGGTTGGTAGTCTGATACAAGCTGAAACTCCATCTACCTACTCCTTTTCCCATCTTACATAAGCTACTTGAAGTAGCAGAATTCTATTGTTTCCCTCAAAGAATAGAGTTGCAGCAAGGAATATAGTTGTTTTGCTTATGTTTTACAACTGCTCTTACTGCTCTTCTGGTCTGTGTCTGAGCGTAAGCTATAAAATTCTGTTGCAGAGAAAAAAAAGGGGGTTTATAGTGTCTAGACTTTCAATCTTAAGGACTATTTTTAGAGGTTTCTTATTACAAACACACTTCTTAGAACAGACCTAAACCTTCCAATCTTCAGACGTGGCAAAGTTCGAGACGTATACGATCTTGGTGATCAGTTGTTTATTGTTGCTACTGACCGTATCTCGGCTTTTGATTGTGTGCTTCCAAATGCGATACCTTCAAAAGGTGTGGTACTGACCCAACTCTCTCTTTTCTGGTTTGAGTTTCTACGAGATCAAGTAGCAAATCATCTAGTTACAGCAAACTTGAGTGACTACCCAGAGGAGTTGCGTATTCCAGAACTTGAAGGGCGATCAATGATTGTCAAAAAGACAGAAGCTTTTGCTGTTGAGTGTGTCGCACGTGGATATCTGGCGGGTTCAGGTTGGAAGGATTACCAGAAAACAGGAGAGGTCTGTGGTGTAAAGCTCCCTGAAGGTCTTTTGGAGTCGGCGCGTCTGCCAGAACCTATCTTTACACCTGCAACAAAAGCCGAGACTGGCCACGATGAGAATATTTCAGAAGCTAAAATGGCAGACCTAATTGGCAGAGAGTGGACGGAGAAGCTAAAATCTCTGACACTTAGCATATACAAGAAAGCGTCAGAATATGCCCAAACACGAGGAGTCATTATCTGTGATACTAAACTCGAATTCGGACTCATTAATAACCAGATAATCTTGATAGACGAAGTCTTGACACCAGACTCTTCAAGGTTCTGGCCAAGTGACTCCTATTGTGTAGGGATGGCACAACCCTCGTTTGATAAACAGTTTGTTCGTGACTATTTGGAGCAGAGTGGTTG
>JAEUQL010000427.1 GCA_016789295.1 Blastocatellia bacterium
GGGCTTTCGACTACTTAAACAAGCCTCTTAATGTAGAAGACCTCCTAAATACTGTAAAAAGAGCCATTAAAAACCCACAATCTACACTCCACGTTACAAACGACAATGTAGAAGGCTTAGAACTGATAGGTAGAAGTCGGCTTATGTTAGATCTTTTCAAAACTATTGGCAAAGTATCACCTTCAGATTCAACAGTGTTCATACTGGGTGAGTCTGGTACAGGAAAGGAACTTATAGCTCGTCAAATACACAAGCTTAGCAAGCGGGCAAGCAGACCTTTTGTAGCTATCAATTGTGGAGCTTTGACAGAGTCGCTTCTTGAAGCAGAACTGTTCGGCCATCAAAAAGGCGCATTTACCGGAGCCACTGGCGATAGAAAAGGACTATTTATGGAAGCATCTGGCGGAACGATCTTCCTCGACGAGATAACAGAAACAACGACTGTCTTTCAAATGAAACTACTTCGAGTGTTACAAGAAGGAGAGATCTTACCTGTTGGCTCTTCTATAAGCAGAAAAGTTGATGTTCGCGTAATTGCTGCAACCAATCGAAATATAGACACATTGGTACAGGAAAAACAGTTTCGCACAGACCTGCTCTACAGACTACGTGTCATAACTTTGCGCCTACCTAGCTTAAAAGAAAGACAAGAAGATATTCCACTGCTGATAAACCACTTCATTAGAAAATACACCCCAAAAAACTCTCTCTTACCCATAGTCTCTACAGAAGCACTCAAAAAGCTATTAAGCCACGATTGGCCAGGCAATGTACGCGAACTTGAACACGCTATAGAAAGTGCTGTAGTACTGAGAAGCTCTTCTCTAATCAAAGTTGAAGACCTGCCAGAAAATATAAGAAGACCAACTACCACAGTAAGCAAAGAACAGGAGCCAACTGCTCTTATCAGCCTGGCTGAAGTAGAATATAGACACACAAAGCGGGTTTTAGAGGCAATGGGTGGTAATAAGTCTCAAGCAGCACGAATACTTGGAATAGACCGAAAAACCCTCGACCGCATCTTGCAGCGTAGCGGCTCATTTGAAAAGTTTTACTAAATTCTAAAACTACCTTTCTGCTCTTCTGGTTCTTTTTCCAGCTCGTGGTTTTTCTACTCTCTGAATTTTTGTAGGTCTATCTACTGCAGTTTGGCTATTTTTATAAACCTCTATTTCGTTGACTGTTGGACTGATTGCTGCACTTTTCCAGAGGTCTACTACAGGTCTTTGGCTAAGGTTTGCCAGCCGCCAAGCTGTTGCATAGATGAGCTTTGCTACTTTTGTGAGTTTGTCAAAATCTATCTTTTCAATAGTGTCTGAAGGCTGATGGTAGTCGGCGTGCAGCCCTGTAAAATAGAAGATTATGGGTATTGCGTGTCGTGCATAGTTGTAGTGGTCACTACGATAGAAAAGTTGTAAATAGTGACTTTCATCGTTATACCTGTAGTCGAGATGAAAGCCCGTTACTTCTTGGTTTGTCTGTTCACTCAACTTGTGCACTTCTGTACTATGTTTATCAGAACCTATTACATAGAGCGAGTCTTTATCTGCCAGTTCTTTATCGGCAGTTGATGTCTGATTTGGACTACGACTACGCCCTATCATATCCATATTTAGATTTGCAATTATAGATTTTAGTGGAACTAACGGTTCATAGTCAGTGAAGTAGAGAGAGCCAAAAAGACCTATCTCTTCGGCTGTATGGAAAACCACAATTATAGAACGTTTTGGACGTTCTCCCGTGGCAAGACTACGTGCAATTGCAAGTAGTGCAGAAACTCCTGAACCATCATCATCTGCACCAGGATATATGGTTCCATTTGAGCTTTCGAGGTGGTCATAGTGGGCACTTAGCAAGATATATTCATTTTTCAGTCTTGGATCGCTGCCTTCATAGATGCCTGCAACATTTTGTGTAGTCTCTTTTATCTGTTGCATAACAACTTTCAAACTAACTTTTTTTGAAAGCTGCTTACTTGAAATCTTTTCGCCAGCTCTTACTTGCTGCAGCAACTGCTCAAAGTCGATACCTGATGTTGCTAAAAGCTCTTTTGCAGCATTTGGATTTAGAAAAAAGTATGGAAAACTGACCTCTAAACTTCTCTTTTCTGTAAATATCTCTGGAGGCTCGGTCACAAGAGGAGCTAGTTGACCCCATTTGATAGGACGTAGACTTTCTGGCAGTACCAGGACAGCCCTTGCTCCGTGTGCTTTAGCTGCATTTATGAAACGTTCTTCATCTTTGTACCCAGAGATATTTTTTGGAAAACCTCCAAGTATCAGTGCTATCTTTCCTTTTAAGTCAAAGCCTTCATAGTCGTCATAGCCTATTGAAGGAGAAGATATGCCATAACCAAGAAAGACGACTTCCGATTCTAGGTCTACAGCAGACGGTTCGGGCGTGAAAAAGTCGTCACCAAAGCCGAACTTGCTGCCCTGCTCTACAGCTAAATGTGAAGCTGTACTATCAAGCTTCTTGGAAGCAAAAACTATCTTCTGCATATAACTACCATCTTTTGCTGCTCCACGATAGCCATAAAACTGGAGTTGAGAAGCAAGGTAACGTGCAGCTATTTTGTTACCTGAGCTGAAAGTGTAGCGTCCTTCAAGTTCTGGAGAAGCCAAGAAGGAGAGGTGTGAGCGGATCTCACTTGAAGAGATAGCGGCTAGTTGCTCGGCAGGTATTTTTGCAAGAGAGGAAGATTCTAAAGATTCTACTGGTTTAGAAAAACCCTGCTGTAAAGAAAGGAAGGTAGATACTAGAAAAACTACAAGAAAAGCAGCAACTAA
This sequence comes from Blastocatellia bacterium, assembly GCA_016789295.1. Taxonomy (GTDB): domain Bacteria; phylum Acidobacteriota; class Blastocatellia; order Chloracidobacteriales; family JADJPF01; genus JAEUQL01. The sequence continues at coordinate 2,790 of JAEUQL010000427.1, forward strand.
CTCTTTTCTAAAAACTTTTTGGCCAAACACTACTTTTACTCCTTATCTACCAGAGTGAAATAGCCTTCAGTATTCAACTACATCTCCACATATGTAAAGATCTCGAACTTTTGGCTGATAGGGATTTCTGACCTGGCCTGGACGATAAGCCAGCGTATTTCCTTCTTCTATATCTTCCAGCTTAAAAAGCACGCTTCTTGCGTCCTCAAACTCAAGTCTAAGGTGTTGTAAACCAGAAGATTTTTCGACCACTATCTTTTCAACTTTAATAGACATTGGGTTTGTTGGAATGTTCCCAACTGCTTTACTCAGCTCTGGATGTTTGACGCCCAGGTCTGAAGGTAAGTCGCTAATAAATTTGACATCGACTTTTGTACTCATAACAGTTTACACTTCCTAAAAAATAAGCATTACTAATCAGGTAGTTATAATGCGGCTTGCCTATTGTACTTATTTCCGTTCCATTTGCAAACCGATCTCTATTGTCACCAAAACCCGACAGTTGTGCCTCAATAGGGTTGACATTGCTTAAATTGGCTTTGTACAGTTATGGCCAAAGTCCTTATAAATACGACCCTCACGAAAAGTCGAGAAAGGTGTTGGCATCCAACGTTTTCTATGAAAGGTCAAATGGCCCACACACCCTTTGGAGATGTCTTATCTGAACTCTACGTTACACACGTAACTGGAATACTTACAGTCACCCAAGATAAGCAGACCAAAGCAATATTTATTGAAGAAGGCAACCCTGTCTTTGCTATCAGCAATCGTCCTGAAGACCAGTTAGGAAGTCTGCTTGTTGGTGAAGGTAGGTTGACACAAGAACAACTTTCGCAGTTTGGTTCAGGTGCAAATGCCGCACAGCTCGCACAAGAGATAGCAGCAAAAGGTTTAATGACAGCACAGGAATTGAGCGATGCTATTCAACGTCTTGTAACTGGAATAATTACATCTATTTTTGAATGGACTAGTGGTGAGTTCAGTTTTGAAAAAAAAGAGAAAGCACGCCTTTCACCAAACCTTAAATTGACGGCTCCAGCACCACAACTAATACTTATAGGCGTTAGAAAATCTATTACAGACCAAGATATAAACAGACTACTTTCAAACCCAAATCAGATTATACAACCATCACCAAATGCTTTTGACCTAACAGCAGGTGCACTATTAGACCCTATGGAAGGATATGTA
>JAEUQL010000428.1 GCA_016789295.1 Blastocatellia bacterium
CAACCAGCGAACTCATTACCAACTTAAACGAAGTTCTTCATTATGCCAAGCAGCTTTGTTTCTATCAAGTAGAGGTAAGTAAGGCTTTGAAGCAGCAGAGAATAGGACTACTGCATAAAACCATTAGGACAGCTTTTGTTGGATTACTCTTAGTTGTAGCCGTTTTGTGTGTTGGCTGGGTCGCTTTAAAGTTCTACCCAAAAACTGAGCAACAGAAGCTATTTTCTGGTGTTGTAGAAGTTCACGAAATAGAAGTAGGCTCCAAAGTTGGTGGGCGGGTCAAAGAAGTTTTAGTACAAGAAGGTGATATAGTTAAGGCTAATCAACCAATAATACGCTTTGACATTAACGAACTCTTGGCTGAACGTAAACAAGCAGAAGCTCGTGTTGAACAGGCTAAAGCATACTTAAACAAGTTACTAAATGGTAGCCGACCTGAAGAGATTGCCCAAGCAGAAGCAGCCATGAGGCGTGAACTTGCTTCTCTTGAACAGCTACGCAATGGCCCTCGCCCACAAGAAGTAGCTGAAGTAAAAGCTGGACTACTTGGAGCAGAGTCAGATCTACAAACGGCTGAAACCATATATCAACGCCTTCAAGCTGTATTTCACACTGGATATATATCCAAACAGGATCGTGATGATGCAGAAAATACTAGAAACCAAGCTAAAGCACGTCGTGATGCTTTACAAGAAAAGCTAAAAATGCTAGAGCTAGGAACACGTGCAGAAGAGATACGAGCTGCAGAGGAACGTTATAAGCAAGCACTGGCCAATGTTCAACTTCTACGTTCTGGTACTCGTAAAGAAGACATTGCCGATGCACAAGCAAAATTAATGGAAGCTGAGGCTGTAGTTGAAAACCTCAATGTTCGTATTCGTGAAGGTGAAGTTAGCAGCCCAGTTGAGAGTAAGGTAGAGGTTATAGATGTTCGGCCAGGAGATCTACTTTCTCCTGGTCGTACAGTAGCTAAATTGTTAGAAAAAGAACAGATTTGGGTACGTACATACGTTCCAGAAACAGAATTACCTCGCATTCGTGTAGGTCAACAAGCTATCGTCACTATAGACTCCCTCCCAAATCTACACATTGAAGGACACGTCAAAGAGATCAATAGTGAGGGAGAGTTTTTACCACGTAATATACAGTCACGCAACGAACGCAAACACCAGGTTTTTGGTGTAAAAGTTTACATCGATAATAGTCAAGGGCTGTTTAAGTCTGGTATGTCAGCCGATATAACTTTTCTGGAATAGATTATGCAAAAAGGTGTGATAATTGTTGATAGCCTCACAATAAAGTATGGCAATTTCATTGCTGTCAATCAGGTCAGCTTTGTTGTCCAGCGTGGAGAGATCTTTGGATTTTTAGGGCCAAATGGTTCTGGAAAGACTACTCTTATTAAAACACTTTGTGGCCTAGTAAAGCCTAGCTCTGGCCGTGCTATAGTATTGGGTCTTAGTGTTAATAAAGATGCGGATCAGATTAAAGAACGTATAGGCTATATGTCACAAAAATTTAGCCTTTATGAAGATCTTACTGTTTCTGAGAATATAAACTTTTATGCTGGTATCTATGGACTGAGTGGTGCATATCTGCGCAAACGTAAAGACGAACTTATATCTTTGGTAGGGATTGAACGTTACCTTGACCGACGCGCCGGTGCACTTTCTGGAGGATGGAAACAGAGACTAGCTTTGATCTGTGCAATTATTCACGAACCTGAAGTAGTATTTCTTGATGAACCAACTGCTGGCATAGACCCTGTAGCCAGACGTGAACTTTGGGATCTACTATTTCGCTTTTCTGGCCAAGGAATAACTTTTTTTGTAACAACTCACTATATGGATGAAGCTGAACGCTGTGAAAGAGTTGGTTATATTTATCTTTCCAAATTGATAGCTTGTGGTACTCCTGATGACTTAAAATCTTCTCCAGAAGTAACTCCACCAAACACTATCCGATTAGAAGTCACTTGCCGTGCACCATCTGCAGCACTGATAGTCATAAAAAATTTGCCTTATGTGATAGATTCAACCATCTTTGGTCAGTCTATACACGTACTTATGAATGCTACTAGCTCTCCAGAAAAACTGATTACTTACCTTGAAAACCAGGGATTTGGTAAAGCTGCCTTTAGATTAATTAATCCATCTCTTGAAGATGTCTTTGTTACCTTGACTGACCGAATTGCTCGTGCAAATGAAAAGTAGGTCTATCTGTATGAAAGGTTCTTTATGACTGCAATATCGACAAGATATAGAAAAAGACATATCTTTTTTGGACTTTGGCCTGTTTTTAAGAAAGAAGTTATCCATATTTTACGCGACTCTTGGACTCTCTATTTCATTATTGGTATTACAGTAAGCCATCTTTTGATAATAGGCTTTGGAGTTAATGCCAAGATTCGTCAGGTTAAAACAGTTGTTTATGACCTTGCTAATACTCAGGAAAGCCGCGATCTGATTCAGAGATTTATAAATACCGATGACTTCCAAATTGTTAAACAAGTCCATCATGATAAAGATCTTTATGATTCACTAGTTTCTGGTGAAGCAAGAGTAGCAATTAAGATTCCAGCTAACTATTCACGAAATCTCATAAATGGTGGAACAAGTAGTATTTTAGTGTTAGTAGATGGGTCAAATTCTGTTGTTACTACAGAAGTAGTTAATGTCACTAATAGTTTAACTTTGAGAGAGTCTCTTAAAAGAATATCTTCACAAACGGGGCTGCAGCCAAACATAGAAGCACGCCAAAGCATACTTTTTAACCCCGACACCCTTACTCCTTATTTCAACATTCCTGGTGTTGTACCTTTCGAAATGGAGTTGATAATAACTTTCCTAGTTGCTACTTCTGTTGTACGTGAACGTGAACGTGGAACACTAGAACAGCTATTTATGACACCTGTACAACCGTTGGGAATGATGGTTGGCAAGATGCTTCCTTATGGAATTGTGGGACTGTTAATGGAATTTGAAATGTTTATGCTTGGTTATTTTGTATTCGATCTTCCTATCAGTGGTAGTTACTGTCTTCTGATGTTGCTTACCATACCATTTCTAGTGATGATTCTTGGCATGGGTTTGATGATATCTATAAATGTCAAATCTATCTCTGAAGCAGTACAGGTAGTTGTAGGACTTACATTCCCTTCTATCTATCTGTCAGGATACTTCTTTGAGATAGACAGTATGCCAATCATTTTCCAATGGGCATCAGAAATACTTCCAACCACACACTTTATAAGAATAACACGAGGAATCTTGCTACGAGGTGCAGGACTGGAGCATCTTTGGGTAGATGCATTGGCACTTTTGGGAATGGGGGTATTTCTTATACTTCTAGCGGCTAGAGTATTTCAGCAAAAAAGACTTTAATAATTAGGAAAGATAATGACTCTATTTAAGGATAAAGTTGTAATAGTTACCGGTGCAGCTTCTGGAATTGGTAAAGCACTCTGCCAGCAGCTATCAACTAAACAAGCTATTATATTTATTACCGATATTGATCTAATTCAATGTCAACAACTTGCTATACAGATTACTCAATCTGGAGGTCGTGCAGTAGCAGCAAAGCTTGACGTTTCTAACTTATTAGAGTTTGAACAACTAATCTTATCTGTATGCCAACAACATCAAAAACTGGACTATATATTCAATAATGCTGGAATAGGGATAGCTGCTGAAGTACAAGATATGCAAATCGAGGATTGGCAAAATATTGTTAACATTAACCTATGGGGAGTGATAAATGGTACTACTACAGCTTATAAGATTATGGTAAAACAAGGATTTGGTCATATTGTCAATATTGCTTCACTAGCTGGCTTGATAGGTTCACCAACTATGACGGCTTATGCAACTACAAAAAGTGCTATCATTGGACTTTCTAATTCTCTACGCATGGAAGCAAAATCACTTGGTGTAAAAGTTAGTGTAGTGTGTCCTGGGTTTATTCAAACCTCTATT
>JAEUQL010000429.1 GCA_016789295.1 Blastocatellia bacterium
ATCCAGAGAGTCTTAGACGATGGTGTAGATATAGGAAATCATACTAGTGATGGCCACGTCGATATTCCAAAGATGAAAGCCGGTGGTCTTGGTGTACAATTCTTCTCCATATGGGTACAGCCAAAGCTATACCCTGGTGATAAAGCTATTGATAGAACTTGGAAGATGATCAATGGCCTAAAGAAGCAAGTAGAGACGTGCCAAGACCTAGAGCTTGCAACCAGTCCAAAAGAGATCACAGAAATAATCTCTTCAGGAAAGATCGTAGCAGCTATGGGAATAGAAGGAGGGCATTCCATCAGAGGCAGTATAGACCTTCTAAAAGAATACTTTGAAGTTGGTGTTAGATATATGACATTAACTTGGTCTAATAGTAATGAGATATGTGGCTCTTCTGGTGATAGTGGTAAGTATGATGGACTAACAAAATTTGGCAAAGAAGTTGTCAAGTTAATGAATCAAATGGGTATGATGGTAGATATATCCCACGTATCCGACAAAGCATTTTTTGAAGTGCTCGAAGTAAGTCAAAAACCTCCTATAGTCTCGCATTCAAACACTAGAAAGCTTTGTAACCATCCACGAAATTTGACAGACGATATGCTTAAAGTCTTGGCAGAACATAATGGTGTGTGTGGAATAAATTTCTATCCCCTATTCCTCGTAGAGAACTATCACGTAGAAAAGAAAGATGCTACTTATAAAAATGTTGCAGACCACATAGATCACGCTGTAAACATTGCAGGTATAGACCATGTAGCAATCGGGTCAGACTATGACGGCATTCCATCAGTACCAAAAGGACTAGAGGACATATCAAAACTACCAAATCTCGTATCAGAACTTGAGAAGAGAGGCTATAAAGAAGACGACATCAACAAACTACTATATCAGAACGTTATGCGAGTATTTGAAGAAGTATCTAATGTTTAATCTATGCAAAAAGATAGCAACTCAAAACCAGTAGTTTCTAAAAAACCTCCTCTTTTGAAGAGATTTGTTGTTTGCTCTGCTGTCTTTCTTGTCTCTTTTGGTGCTGGTAGCGCAACTGCCTATCTTCTCAAACCAAAACCTCAAATCAATAAAAATACTGAGAAAAGCACTGAACAACCTATCAAACAGACCAAAGAAGAAACTACAACTGTAGACTCCAAGAATCGAGAAGAAGAACTTGCCAAAGAGCTTGCAAAAAAAGAGAAACTTTTAGAGCAAGAAAAGCAGAAGGTTGCAAAATTACAAAAAGAGGCTATAAAAGAACCTGTGCCCGCTTCTAGCCCCACACCTTTTCTACCTCCAGATAGACCAAAACCTACTCCAGAAAAGAGTCAAGATATAAAGAGCGGTAGTGTAGTTATTTTTATAAATTTTATTGGAGAGGTTATTGTTAAGATAAAAGGTAGTAAAGTTTCTGTTATAAAAGCAGACAGTAGATCATCAATAATAAAAGAGAACAGTGTAGTAGAAAAACCTTTACCAGAAAAGCAGTGTGATATAAAGATTATTCAGTCACTAAGAGAAGGGGCTTTAGCAAGAGTTGAAGAAGAACCAAAACCACAAAACAACTTTACTGCAACAATAAGAGTAACTACTAAAATGCGAATTATAAGGCGTGGAGTTTTTGCTAAGTTTGTTGTTAATTGGAACTGTTTGGCTACACAGTAGAAAGAGTAATAATTTTGGAAGACTTAAAACTCGGAGTTCATACAAGCATATCTGGTGGTTTGACAAAGGCTATAGAGAGAGCTTCCCACCTTGGATGCAGCACTTTACAGATATTCTCTCGCAACCCACGTGGATGGCTGGCAAAACCTTTAGCTAAAGAAGAATTGGAGAACTTTAGAAGAGCACACGCTGATTCTAACCTAGCACCTCTTGTCATACATGCTTGTTATCTGATAAACCTTGCTGCTAACGATCAAGAAACAAGGCATAAGTCTGTTGAAGCTTTTCGTGATGAAGTAGAAAGAGCCGTACAGATAGGGGCAGACTTTCTTGTCGTTCACCCTGGTGCTACTAAAGGAGCAAGCTTTGAAGAAGGTCTGGACAAATGCTGTAACTCTATTAAAGAGTCTATCAGAGGACTTAACCTTAAAAAACTGACTATCTTAATAGAAAACACTGCAGGCCAAGGCTCGTCAATAGGGTGCTCTTTTAATCAAATTAAAGAGATAGTTGCAGCTTGCAACAGCTTGCCTGTCTCTGTCTGTCTAGATACTTGCCACTCTTACGCCTCTGGCTACAATATAGCAACAGACGAAGGCTTTCACCAGGCTATGAAAGAGATCGAAGATAGTTTTGGTTTCGATCAGATCAAGGTTGTTCATTGCAATGACTCTAAAGTAGCTCTTGGAAGCAGAGTTGACCGCCACTGGCACATTGGTGAAGGTGAGATAGGTGTTAAAGGATTTGAGCTGCTGTTAAAGGAACCTAGACTTAGAAAAATCCCTCTCATTTTGGAAACACCTATCGACAAACTTCACGACGATGCTTGGAATATCAACAGAATCAAAGATATAGCATCTTATTCATCTATCAAATAAAGAATCATATTCTCATAGGCATCACTACATACTTGTAGTAATAATCTTCAACATCTTTTGGCCGCATTTGAGCCTGACTTTGAGTATCTTTAAGTTCAAAATAGATCTGTTCAGAACCAACAGTTTGCAGAAAATCTAGAAGATATTGCGAATTGAATCCAAGGTTTATTTCAGGACCATTGTAATCTACATCGAGTGTCTCAGTAGCATCTCCAACCTCACTACTTCTAGCAGTTATCTCAACATTAGCATCTACAATTCTGACCTTTACACCTTTGATCTTTTCGTCTGCCATCAGCGCAGCTCTTCGAATAGCAGAAGAGAACTTGTCAGAATCGAAGACCATCGAATGGTTTATCTCTTTTGGCATCACCAATTCATAGTTTGGAAACTGTCCAGAAAGGGTTCTAGAGATAAGCACTCTTGGCCCTATTTGAAAAAATAGGTGGTTTTCATCCTTCCCAAACATCACATCAACGTCAACGACTTCTGTGGCCTCTTTAGACTCCTTTGAGCTGTCGCTCTGCTTCTTCTCAAATCCATCGGCAGACATTTTGAGCAGCTCTGTGAGGGTCTTTCTCGGTATGAGTACTTTTAAATCTTCTCCATCTTCTATTTTCATGTTTTTGCTTTCAACAAAAGCTAGACGATGACCATCAGTTGTAATCATTCTCCCAAAGTTTTTGGAAAGAACAAATTGCGCTCCATTGAGTGCATAACGCTGAGACTCTTCCTGAGTAATTGCAAAGATAGTATGTTCTATCAGATAGTGGAGTGATTTTGCTGGAAAGATAACTTTGTGTGATCTCATTTCAGGAACATTTGGAAAATTGTCTTCCGACTGACCTACCACACGAAATTTAGAGCGTTCACATTTTACCAGTGCCCAAGACTGTTCATCTTTCTGAAAGTGTACGGTTGAGTCCGGTAGACTGCGAACTATGTCAAAAAGCTTTTTGGCGTGAATGAGCATTGCGCCTTCTTTCTTGACTTCTGCTTCACACCTGCAATATATCGATATGTCAAGATCAGTTGCTACTATCTCTATAGAGTCAGTCCCTTTAGATCTGACCATAATGTTTTGAAGAACTGGAATTGTGTTCTTCTTCTCGATCACTCCTTGCACAAATCCAAGCTCTTTTTGAAAAGTGCTCTTTTTAACAGTAAATTCCACAACTATTACTCCTGCCTTTTTAGTATCTTGATCTCTTCTAGCTTCTTAAAGCTTGATCTATCGATCAGTCTTCAGATCTTTTAAAACTTCGGTCTGCTTCCGGATCTGATACTGTTTAAATAGATCTTAAATATTTAAATACTTTAGAAGTATTAATAGTGCCTGTGAATCTGTGGAAATCTTTATATAAGTTATTGACTCAACAATACTTATGGTTGTGATCTCCTG
>JAEUQL010000042.1 GCA_016789295.1 Blastocatellia bacterium
GCTACCAACTATGGACAAGGTGGTCAGTATGATTACTACCAACCTTTTGGTCAAGTTCGAGAAAAAGCCAGTGGTAAAGCCTTGGCAGCTCTGGTCTTAGCCATAGTCTCCATATTTCCAGGGATCTGTTTTTCTTTTGGGGCGATTGCGTTGGCAATAGTGGCAGTAATCCTTGGAAAACAAGAATTGGAGCTTATATCTAAAGGTGCAGCACCTAAAGCTGGGGAAACATTTGCCAAAGTAGGTTTCTATTTAGGTATTACTGGAGCTGTATTGAATTCTCTTTTGGGACTTGCTTTCTGTGCAAGTTCGTTTTTGTCAAGGTTATAACGGATAGAGAGCTTTTTCAAATGTCGAAGCAGCAACTTGTTGTTAAAAAAGAAGCCTTACCAGACAGGTGTGAAATATGCCATCAATCAGACTGTTTTGATCCACAAACGGGTCATTGCAGTAGATGTAGCCTTCTTCCTGTTGAAAAAATAGATGCTGCTGATAAAAGACAACAGAGGCCACAAATCCGACTCTTTCATGTTGCTGGAAATAGGCCCACTACCAGTAGCAAACTTGTATTATCACTTGTTGCGTCCATAGGTTCTGCGCTTTTGATGTTTATGGGTCTGTTTTTATTAGTTTTTGTAAAGCTTTTAGCAGCAATGCTGCTTATATTGAGCCTTGGGGGCAGTTTGGTAGGATTTCTTTTAGCCAATGCAGAGCTTAGTAGCATAGCCAGAGGTCAATCTGACCAGACTGGTGAAGGTCTAGCAACACTGACTAGAACTGTAAGTATCGTGGTAATAACGGTTCTCCATCTTATCTACTTCCTTCTGGTTTTTCAGACATAATAGAGATCTCTACCTTATTGTGAGCTAACTATACCATTTCGTCTATTTTGATAGCTGTTTAGGATTGGGCAGAAGACCCCTCTGCTATCAAAGTCCTTTACATCCAACAAGTTAAATAATCTTTTTTTCTACTTCTTTCTTGGCATAGTGTGTGCCTACCTCTCAAACATCGTTTCACGATAAAACTCAATAGGAGGATTAGATATGAAGAACTTGTTTGGCAATAAAGGCTTTCGAAGCAGCTTACTTGCACTGCTTGCCGTGTTTACTTTCACAATCCTATCTGACACTGCCCACGCCCAGTACTACCCTTATGGAAGAGACAGAGATATATACTATGACGATGATGATGACAGGTTTTCCATCTATGAACAGCGCGTAGCTTTCAATAATGGCTATCAGATAGGCTATGGACAGGGTGCAAATGATAGGTCTTACGGCAACAGGTACGATGTATCGAGAAACAAAGCCTATAGAGATGGGGATAGTGGATACAGAGATTCTTTTGGTGATAAAGATGACTACAAGAGAATTTTTCGTAGTGGATATGAGCAGGGTTACAGAGACGGTTATGATGGATACCGTAGAAGAGGAGTATCAAACAGAAACAACAGAGACAGATATGATAGGATCGACCGAAGAGACAGAAGAGATAGAAGAGACGATAGGTGTGATGACAATCGAAGAAATAATGGTAGAAGACGTCAACCAGTTGTAGTTTTTCCTTACTAATTGTCAAAGCAACAGAGAAAAAAGTGGTAGCAAATTCTGCTACCACTTTTTCTATTTTTGAATGTTACTTTACTCAAAAAATAGTGAGAATGAGCTATTTTTCAAGAGATCAGTCAAACTGTTTTTTAAACTCTGTAAAAGCCTCTTTCAATTGAGCTATCTCTTTTTGTAATACTTCTACTTTAGCTTCAAGGACTGCAATTCTTTCAGATTTTTCTGTTGTTTGAACAATCTGTACAGGATTGGAAGTTTCTGTAGCAGGCTCAACTTCGCCAGCAAGTAAGTGTGCATAACGAGTCTCTTTCATTCCTGGTTGTCTAGGCAGAGGTGCAATCAATGGATCGGAGTCTCTATCTATAAGGCTTTCAAGTGTAAGTTCTACTTCTTCAATGTTTGCAAATTCATAGAGCCGATTGGTTCTTGCCCTAAGTTCACCAGCAGTCTGTTCCCCTCTTAATATCAAAACGCAAAGAATGGCCATTTCTTGTACTGCTAGGCCAAAATATTGGCCAAGAGTCTCTTCATACTTAGGGACTCTGCTTTCACTGCCTATAATTACACGAGCAAGTTTTTTCTGTTTCAAGCTATCAAGAGCAGCTAAAATAATCTTTTCATCATAAGTAACTACGGGATCTCGATTGGTAAGCTGATTACAAGCATTTGTGAGCGCATTGAGTGTCATCGGATAGTAGTCTGGGGTAGAAAGCTCTTTTTCAATAAGTGATCCAACAACACGTAGTTCTTCTTTAGTCAACAGACTGTCCACAACGGTCACTCCCAATAATCAATAGTAGTTTTGTACAGACCCAGTTTAATCGACAGAAGGCTTTGGAGAAACTACTTCTATCTTGTTTACAGAAAGTGTAGTACCTGTAGCTTTCTGAAGTTCTGCCAGTGCTTTGTCATAATCGGTCTCTGCTCTTAACTCGCGCCCTTTGGCTTCAGAAAGCTCTTGCTGTCGTGTGAGCACCAAAAAATTTGTTGACAAGCCTGCTTCGTAGCGTCTCTGCTCACTTTCTAGTTGTTGTTGGGCCGCAATTCGTGCCGCAGTCGCAGCCTGTATGCGTTCTTGAGCAGTTCTTGCAGCTTGTAGAGCATTTCTGACTTCCGCTTCTATTATGGCTTCAAGGCGTTGACGTTGAACTGTTGCCTTCCGATTCTCAAGCTCTGCACGCCCAAATTGGCCAGATATAGCACGATTCTTTAGAGGTATTTCTATCTGTATTCCTACTCTAAAAGTATTAAATCGGTTACCAAAAAGGTTAGCAAAGCTCTGTCCTATACCTCCAGTAAGAAAATCTGGAATGGAACCTTGTGTAGGAGCAGGCAGAGGAGAGAAATTTAGCAGTTTGGAAATATCATTTACTCTCTGCAATAACTGAGCATTTGAAGCGGTAAATGGGTTAGGTCTGTTGACCAACGTTCCAGCAACTCCTGTCAAGTTATAGTTTGCTATTAGATCGATTTGTGGCTTTCTTTGATTTCGGTAAAACTCCATATCATATTCAGCAAGCTGTTTCTGAATACTTGCTTGTTTGAGTTCAATACGGTTTTCAAGAGCTGTCTTTACGAGAGGGTCAAGATCAAAGTCGAAAGGTTTCCCTTGTGGAACATCGGTTGGTAGCAAAACTTTTCTCCACTCCAGATGAGAACGGTCTGGAAGAATAAGTATTTTTAGTGCATTTTCTGTACGTGTAACAGATTCAAGAGAGACCAGAACATCTTCGTGGCGACGCTGAAGCTGGGCTTCAACTTGTATCAGATCAGCAGGTGCTTGTGAACCTGCTTCTATCAACCTTTTAGCCCTTTCTAGTTGTGTTTCTGCAAGTTTTACAGATTCACGTGCTATGTCAACACTACGACGTGCAAAGACCAGATCCCAGTAAGCTCGCTGAACCTGTGTGATTATTTCTATAACTCGTTGACGAAACTGTAAGTCAGAAATATCTAGTTGTTTTTGTGCTACCTGTATTCGTCGTCGTGCTTGATCAACTTTGCGGTTTTTAAGTAACGGTTGTTGAAAATTGAAGTTTATCCCACTGTTGATTAGTGGGTTCAGGTTGGCAAAAAAGTTGTTTGTATCTACTCGTGAAGCAGTTGCAGTAAAGTTATAAGTAGCTCCAGAAGATATCAGTCCTTTGATACCAAACTCTTGGCTAAGAGTCTTTGTGTTTATAGAACCACTTCCCCCTCCAAGGGCATTTGTAACAGGGCTGAGTTGACGATTGAAGAACTGTCCAAAGGTAAGTGTTGGATCATAACTACCGTGTACTGATGTTAGATCACTACCTGCCTGCTGTACATTTAATTTTTCAATCTCTATCTCTCTGTTGTTCTCCAAAGCCATTGTAACAGCCGTAGTAAGAGAAATAGGAAGTTGGTCTGCTTCATCAACGCCAACACGAAATTCTGATCGAGAAGAGTAAGGTTTTTGTGTAGGAGTTTGTGCGAAAGCAGCAGTAGTAAATGTGGCAAAGGTCAGAATAATAACCGCTTTGGAGATTCCAGATAGTTTTGTTTTGAAAAAGTTGGAAAAGCGTCTGCTATAACCTGACTCTATAAAACTGTGGAATATCGAGTAAGCAACAGGTGTAACAATTAGTGTTAGCAATAAGCAAAGAGATTGGCCGCCAATAACAACTATTGCAATAGATCTTCGAGAACCAGAGCCAGGCCCTTGACCTAGAGCCATCGGTAGCATTCCTGCTACTAATGCAAGTGTAGTCATCAGTATTGGGCGCAAACGGTCACGAGAAGACTGCAAGACCGCATCATAGAGCTTCAAACCAGCGTGTCGTAGCTCATTTGCGTGATCTATCTGAAGTATAGAATTTTTCTTAACAACTCCGAAAAGCATCAGTATTCCAAGCGAAGAGAAGATGTTTACTGACTGCTGGAAAATTATCAACGACAGTATTGCAAACGGGACTGAAAGGGGTAGGCTCAGCAGAATGATTACTGGATCGGCAAAGCTTTCAAATTGTGCTGCCAGTATCATGTACATAAAGACAAACGAGAGTATGAAAGCAATTAAGAAATTTCTTGCTGCTCGCCCTAGCTCTTTGCCGCGTCCTTGTGCTCCATGTTTGTATTCGGCAGGAATTTTCATCTGTGATACAGCAACATTCAATTTATCTAGCACTTCTCCCAGAGAGCCTTTACTTTCAAGGTTTCCATTGATAGTTACTTGCCGTTGTCTGTTGTAGCGTTCTATCTGTGAAGGGCCTGTACCAGTTTCTATCTTTACAACCTGGTCGAGTCTAACTAACCCAAGTTTACTAGAAGGGACGCTCAACTGTTCTAGTGACTGTAGGCTACTTCTGTCAGAAAGCTCAGCACGAATGTTGATCTGGTAACGGTCTTCACCTTCACGATAGTTAGATACGCGGTTGTTTCCTCCTACAAGAGTGCGTATTGTAGAGGCAATGTCGCCAACTCTTACTCCAAGGTCTGCAGCTTTGTCTCTATCTATGTAGATCTTCATCTCTGGTTTTCCAGTTATCAGAGAGCTGTCTACGTCTACAACACCAATGGAACGTGCAGCCGCAGCGATCTGGCTAGAGTAGTCGGTCAGGTTTTTGAGGTCTGGTCCTTGAATACTATACTGAAGGTCAGTATTAGAGCGACCTCCTCCAGATATGGCGGCTAGATATGTTATAGAAATACGAAGATCTTTCTTATATTTGTTGAGAAGGTTGCGTGCTTGTTCCATTATCTCTGCCTGGTTTTGGCCTTTGATACCATTTCTTTCAGAGAGAGATTGCAAACGTACATAGATATTTGCAAGATTGACACTCTTTTGACCATCTGCACCAATGGTCACGAGTAGATGTTTGACGGCTGGAAGTGTGCGTAAATCCTGCTCAATCTTGGTCATAAGATCGGCTGTTGCGTTCAAAGAATAGCCTTCCGGTGCTCTAACACTTATTTCAAAATCACTGGTGTCATCTTTAGGAAGGAAGTCTTTACCTACAACTTTAAACAGTGGCACAACTGTAGCAACTACCAGGATACTTACAAGAACAACAGCAGCACGGTAGCGCAAAGAAAGTTTCAGAAGCCACATGTAAGACTTTTCAAGTATGCTGTAGAATAGGCTCTCTTTTGAAGAATGTTTCTTTCCATCTATTTTTACTTTTATAAAACGTGAACACATCATTGGTGTTAATGTGAAGCTAACAAAAAGTGAAACACCAATTGCAAAAGCAGCAGTCAAACCAAAGCTGTTTAAGAACCTTCCTACAATACCGTCCATAAAAGCTACGGGTAGAAATATCACTATCAGAGATAGCGTTGTAGCCATAACAGCAAGCCCTATCTCTTTTGTAGCCTCACGGGCGGCTGTCATTGCATCTACACCTTTCTCTTCTATAAACCTGTAGATATTTTCAAGGACTACAATAGCATCATCTATGACTATGCCAACAGAGAGAACAAGGGCAAGCATTGTCATCTGATTGAGTGTGAACTTCATGTAGTACATCAGTGCATATGTAGATATTATAGATGTAGGAATAGCTATAGCTGCTATCAAAGTGGAGCGAAGATTACGCATAAACAGTAGCACCACAAGTGCAGCAAACAGACCACCAAGTACAAGGTGCTCACGTATAGCTTCAAAAGAACCTTTAATAAAGTCTGATTGGTCACGGATTATCTGTATTTGGAAGTCTGATGGAAGAAATTGCTGGATCTCTTTCAGCTTTTCTTTAACACTATCTACAACCTCTACAGTATTTGTTCCAGACTGCTTTCGGATCTCTAGTAGTATGGCCTCATTACCATCGAGTCTTGCCATTGTTCTTGGCTCTTCAACTCCATCTTCAATGTAGGCAACGTCAGAAAGTTTTATAGGTGTAGCCCCTATTGTGGTAACTATTATATTTGAAAGCTCATCAACGCTCTTCACTCGGCCAAGTGTGCGTAGTACCTGCTCACGAGAACCTTGATCAACTCTACCGCCTGGCAGTTCTATATTCTGTTGAGATGTAGCAGCTTCTACCTGAGATGTTGTGAGACGATAGGAGTCGAGTTTCTGTGCATCTAGTTTTACTTGAATTTCTCGTTTTCGATCTCCTATAAACTTAACTTGGCCAACACCGCTTATTGACTCTATCTGTTGTTTAATTTTTTTGTCAGCTATTTCTGTGATCTCTCTTGCCTGTCTACGTGCAGAAATCGCAACGGTCATTATTGGTTGCGCATCTGGATCAAGTTTTTCTATAAGAGGTGGGTCGATCTCTTTTGGTAAGTCTTTCAATATACTATTGACCTTATCTCTAACATCTTGTGCTGCTTCACTAACCTGGCGTTCTAAAACAAATGTAACAAAGACTTGAGAGACTCCTTCGCCAGATATTGAGCGTAATTCGTCTATGCCAGAGATGGTGTTTACAGCTTCTTCAATCTTTTTGGATATTTCGGTCTCAACCTCTTCAGGGGAGGCTCCTGGAAGGGTTGTAGTTACAGTAACTATCGGGAAATCGACTTTTGGAAACTGGTCTACGCCAAGGCTTTCGTAAGCGTAGGCTCCAATGAAAGTTAGAACTAAGACCAGCATTGTTGCAAATACAGGTCGTTCGATACATATTTCAGCTAACTTTTGCATAGTTTTGACCCATCTATTTTAGTTCCAAACCATCTTCTAGTTTGTCTGGTGTTTCGCATAAGATGACCTGCTCTTCTGCTTTTACCCCTTCTACTATCTCTATAAGCTCCCCGTCTTTTTGGCCAAGGCGGACTACTCGTGCACTTACGCGATTATTGTCAAGTATGTAGAGTTTACTTAAGCCAGAAGCTGTTATTACTGCTTTTGCGGGAACAACTAGAGCAGGGAGGTTGCTAGAAAGGTTTATAGAAGCTCTGGCAAAAAGTCCTGGTTTTAGCTGCAGCTTGGAGTTATAGATAGTAGCTTCAATCTTCAGAGACCTTGACTGTTTGTCTACTGAAGGGCTGAGGCGTGTAAGTTTTCCTTCAAAAGTGGAGCCAGTGATGCTATCGACCTGGAAAGAGACTTTTTGTCCGATGTACAGATCATTTATATACTGTTCTGGAACATCTGCACGGAGTCTAAGTGGGTCTATCTGCACTATTCGAGCAACGTTTTTTCCTTTTGTAAGGTACTCTCCTTTGGATGCAAGCCGTTCTTTGATAAAACCAGTTATTGGAGCTTTCACTATGCAGTCAGAAAGTTGCTTGCGTGCTATGTCAAGTTGTGCACGAGACTGTGCAAGGGTTGCTCGGTAGATCTCTATTTGTGCCACAATTGCATCTAGCCTAGCTTGTACTTGATCGTACTGTGCTTTTATCTGGTCGTAAGTCTGTTTTGAAATATCACCTTTGTCTATCAGTTTTTCTGCACGCTCAAACTCTGCTTTGGCTTGATCCATGGCTGCTTTAACCTGTCGTACCTCTGGGTGCTCCTCTGTCTTCACAAAGTCACCATTTGGAGCTTTAAGCCTTGCTTCTGCAGAAGCCACAGTTGCTTCAGCCTGTGCAACTTTCATCTCAAACTCTCTTGTGTCGAGTTTGAGCAAGGTATCTCCAGTCTTTATTTGGCTACCAAAATCGAAATAAACTTCGGCTATTCGTCCTTCTATTTCGCTGCTGACGACAACCTCTTCCTGACCTTCGAGAGTTCCTGTTATCTCTATAGTCTTGGCCAAAGAGCGCTCTATAACAGAAGTAAGTGTATAGCTGATCATTGAGGTTGGTGGTGGAGATGCTTTTGCGATAGAGGATGCAAGGGTCTGTTCTGGCTGTTTGCCAGAACACGAGACAAGTGATATGAGTAACGATACTACTACGAAATATGATTTTAGGTGCATCTAACCTCTCCTTAAAAATCAAGAGAAATCGATAAAACATTCAGTTTATTGCTATAACTCCACGAAGAAATATATCTACAATCTCATTAGCCAGTTCCGAACTTGAAATATTCTGAAGCTCATTGTCTTGAAAAAGTTCACGCTGAATAGCCCTATGGCTCACTACTCCAAAAAAGCTTCTGGTAGCGTTTGCTGCATCCACATTGCGGAAAGCTTTTGCATCCACTCTTTCCTGTATATATCTAGAGAGTTTGTCACGAGCTGTTTTGCCTGTGGTATTTGCAAATGCCTTGGCCATTTCGTGTCCTTCCAAAGCGCAGAAGTAGAGCAGGCGGAGTAGACCTGGGTCTTTGCGATACATTTCGAGTATTTCATAAGCTAGAGTATAAAACACTCTTTCGTCATCCCTTCTCTGCATTGCTTCTTCACAGCTTGACCACAACTGCTTTAATGACTCGCTTGCTTTGTAGTTTAGAGTTGCAGAGTAGAGATCTTGTTTTGTAGGAAAATGGCGAAATATTATCGCTTCACTAACTCCTACCTTCTTTGCTATCTCTTTGGTAGTTGCTCCATTAAAACCTTTTATTGAAAAGACCGACATTGCACTTTCTAAAATTGCTCGACGCCTGTCTTCGCCACTCATGCGCTTTCTCTGTCTTGCTACACTTAAAGTATCTGTGCAACTGCGGTCTGTGTGTGCTGATATACTTTCTGTATGAGACATAACTCGTTCTCCCACAATGTTTCCGATTAACTAAGTAAGTAATTACAAACTTATTGGGTGTTTATAAAGGCAGGATAAGGTCTTTGGTTGAGTGGGTAGTTTAATTGCGTATATTTTTAATATTTTTATGATATTCCCACAAATCCGAGCTGGTCTTGATCCTGCCTGTGTAAAAATCTAAGATTTTTTGCTAAAAAAGTTCTTTAGGACATTGTGGTTCGACCAAACCCAGAACTATTGCACATTGAACTAGATGGGCTATGGTGTCTACCCGAAGTTTTCTCTTAATATTGTTGCGGTGTGCATCAGCAGTTTTGCGACTGATGCCTAAATTTTCGCCTATCTCCTTACTAGTTGCTCCTTCTGCAATCAGTCTAAGAACTTCACGCTCTCTTTCTGTTAGGAGATTGATCACATTCAGCTTTGTCTTCATTTTTGCTCTGCTCATAATTTTCCCTCATAGGTTGATTTTGATTTTTGATCTTATGACCATAAGTAAGTATTTACTAACTGACATCAGAGAAGAAGGTTAACAGCCAAACCCCTAGAGGTCAACGGAAAAGTTGCCTAGATGGTTCAGAGAAGTTGCAGTTATTGAGTAACTTTTTTTACTAAAAACTGCCAGTTAGGATACTTTACTCAGTTGGTGTTTGACATTCAGTTCTGTTACGGTTACTTTAAGCTGGGTGGCCAAGGATGGCAGCTTTCAATCGAGCAACCCAAAGCAAGGAGATTTTAAAGTAGAGAGGAGTGTTATGGGACGTTATGGGAGAAGAGAAGGAGATTTTTCATAATCATCTTAAAAAGACTGGTTTGAAGAAGACCGACCAGCGCGACTTAATACTCGACGTGTTCATAGAAACAGAAGGGCACGTTTCTGTAGAAGAACTCTACGATCTAGTAAAAAGACGCGACCCGTCAGTTGGATTTACAACTATCTACAGAACAATGAAGTTGATTCAAGATGCTGGCCTTGCACGTGAAGTCAGATTTATAGATGGACGTACTCGCTACGAACACGACTATAAGCACCCACACCACGATCACCTGATCTGCACTGAATGTAATGGACTTATAGAGTTTTTCAGTCCAGAGATAGAAGCTCTCCAGGAAGAAATAGCTGAAAAATATAACTTCAAGATCGTTGACCACAGCCACAGACTATTTGGTATCTGTTCTGTCTGTCAACATAATGCTCTGGCTCCAAAAAAGGTGAGCGCAAGGGGGTAGCATCTAACTGTAGTAGATTTCATGGAAAACGTAAAAAGCTATAAGACGGCTGTCAAACGATATCTTCAGAGTTACAAACAGAATAGGTTTAGCTTAACACTACTCATTTACAGCAGAGTTTCTGTAATCTAGCTTGAGGCTATTTTCAGAACCCTTTTTGTTAGGCTCTTTTTTACTGGTTGTTTTGATAAACGGTTTCTCACAGTATCTGAAAAAGACCCAAGCAAACCCAACAGCAAGAGGTGTAATTACAAACAGAGAAAAAAGCATTGAAGGAAGCTTGATAAATTTTAGAAGAAAAGCGTTTAGCAGAAGGTATTGATGAGTTAGATAAAGCGAATATGAAAATATGCCAACCGTTGCTAAATGTTTGATGAGCAGAGGTAGCTTTAACTCTCTTCTCCATCCATCTTCACTGAATGCTAGCCAGTTGATAAGAGCAAAAAAACCTACACCCCAAAGAGGATCTAATATCAACCATCCTAGATCGTGCCATAGACCAGATATTTTTGGTAAAAGTAATGTAAGCGAACCTGCTGCTGCAAGGGAGACAATGCTGACAGAAATATTTCTACTAATTTTGGGAAGTTTTGTTAAGCCAAAAAATGCTTCAACCCCCATCGCTCCAAGTGCCCAACTGAACCAATGTGAAAGTGCTCCTTCTGCAAGTGGAATTGTGACCTTAAATCTGCTCTGCACAAAAGTACAGAAAATAAACCAGATAACTCTTGCACTGAAGCAGATAGTAAGTGTTTTTCCCCAACCAAACTTTATTCTTAAGAAGAGCAGAAGAAAATATGCAAGGTAGAGCTGTTCTTCTATTGCTAGTGTCCAAAAAGCACTATTGATACTGTAACAAGTGGTTGGAGTAAAGTTATGTAACAATGTTAGGTGAAGTCCAAGATCTATAAGAAAATTACTATCAATCTTTAAACTTCCTCTGAGAGCATAAAGTGAGAGGTATAGAAAGACCGCAAACAGATAAGGTGGATAGAGCCGCCAAAGTCTACGCTTCCAAAAAGCTGTAAACTCTATTTTCTGGTCTGTCTTTTCTACTTTTGCTCTGACCCATTGTAGATGAATACAGAATCCAGAAATAACAAAAAATAGATAGACTCCACTATATCCAAAAGAGAAAAAACTGCGCACTACATATTCAGTTAATGAGTATATGCCTGAGATTTGGAATTTTGGGAAACTCCCAAGTGCATGGTAGACAACTACACTAAGTGCGGCTGCCCCACGTAGCGCATCTATACTCTGAAGCCTGCTGGAAGGTTTTTCTTTAATCATGGGTCTGAAAGACTCTTAGGGTAAATGATTGAACTCTCTACGTCTACTTTTTTAAACCATATGCTGACAAAGTAGCGGGGTAGCCAAAAATTCAGTTGTGAAGAAGTAGGTAGACTTGTAGCAGAAGGCTAAGAGAGGCTTCTTTTCGCTATTGGGTGGTCTGGGGCTATCCTTAGACAGTTTCTAAACATTGCTTCGGCAAGGACGTCTAAACTGAACTTCTTTAGAAAAAGCCCAAATTCGGCGTAATAGTCAGCATTTTCTGGTGCCAGTTCTATGGCTTTATAGAACTGTTTTTCAGCTAAATCAAAACCTCCAGGTAGGTGTGCTATGGTTCGAGCCAGATTGAAATGTATCTCGGCAGAACTAGGATTCTGCTTATATGCTCTCTCGAAATTCTCTTTAGCTTCTTGGTAACGTCCAAGCTCATACGCTCTCTTCCCCCTCTCTACAAGTTCATCGAATAGATCGTATGTTAAAGAGGAGACCCTATGTTCTACTTTTGGGTTCGATACAGTGGCGGTAATATGCTGACCAACTTTTGATCTGTTCTCTTTTAGCGATTGATAAGCCTGGGTTAGGCAAGAAAAGATCTTTTCTAGGTCTGAGCGTAGCGTCAAATTATAGTTGAGTAATTGGGAGTTTCTATCTGGGTGGAACTTGCGTGCAAGTTGGTTGTATGCATCTGTAATATCGCGTTCCGTCGCATTTTTGCTGATTTCGAGTGTCTGGTAGGCGTCAGCAGTCTCCAAACTACGGAGTTTACCTTCTACTTCATAACAGAAAACAGCCGCCGTAGAAAAGTCAAAATCTTGTGGAAGTGGGTTAGGAAGCTCCAGAATTCGGCTAACTGGATCAGCTCCTAACAGCTTACTATGAATTTGTGAGTCATCCGAAATTTCTAGCATTCGAATAGATAGAAGTGCAGCAACGGTTTTTAATGTCTCTTCTTCGGGTAGCCCTCCCATAGAAAGTAGCTCTTCTATAGACATTGCTGTATCTATGCGTGAAACTATAAAAGCTTCGTGTGGAGTAAGTGAAACTGCTTGATAAAGTAGAAGAGGGTCGGTGGTTGTTTTGAGTGGGCGGTCAAAGTCACCAAGCCACTGCTGTATAAGATCCATATTGTCAAGCCTTCTAATACCTTCGAAGATAATATCTGCAGTTGAAAAAGGCATTTTGATTGCTTCATCTGGTGTTGTAATAGCTTCAAACTTATACTGTGAATCTACCCATTCAAAAGCCGAATAGACAATACTCGATATGTGGTCTATTACTATTGGAACAAACTCTTCTATGGCTATTATTCCTAACTGTAGCAGTGCTATTCCCATCCTTTGACCTGTCTGATCAACAAACGTTGTTGCACGCTTAAAATCTTCTAAACTTATTCGACCTTGACGAAAAAGCCTCTCTCCTAACCTGTCTTCAGGTTGAGAGCTAGTAGCAAAGACGATGCTACCTTGATCAAAATATATCGTTTTGGTTTTATCTGTAGATTTCAGAGAGATTGCTCCAGTAAGATTTTTCTGATAACACCTGAAAAGAAGTACTGGAAGAGGAGTGAGCGAAAGAGACCCTTCGCAGATCTCTTCTGTTTTATAAATGGCTGTAATTATACTAGCTACGGCAGATCTATAGTTCTGGCCAGTTGCACTTTGACCTGTATGGACAATAGCCGTAGCAGTTGGTGGATCTTGGCTTCTGCTGATTATACTTTGCTGTAGCAAGTATGGAGAGCTTTCAAGCTCTCTAAGAGATGCTAGAAGTAGCTCGGTGTTCTGCAACCGGCGCAAAGGATCTCTTATTAAAAGACTGTTTATTAAGTCCACAAAAGGTCTGCTAACGATTACGTGCCTTTCCCAGTCAAGCTTTTCAGTACGTTGTTTGGTCAGCTTTGTAGGGTGTATACCTGTCAATAGACGAACTACTGTTGCTCCTGATGAATAAAGATCACTCTGAGTTACAGGCTGTCC
>JAEUQL010000430.1 GCA_016789295.1 Blastocatellia bacterium
TTCACGAATCTTTGTCTGCTGAGAGCTTTTCTTGCTGTCCCACTTCATTGCTATATGCTTGTGGTGTGGACTGTTTCTGTAAAGTATATTGCTAAAAGCCCAGTAAGAACCAAAAGTATGCCTGTAAGATACTTGCCTAGAGCCAGGTGTCTGGCTTTGACCAGAGTCTTCATCTGTAAAAGGTAAGAGTACACCTACTGCAAGGCGTACATAGTCTGTATCTTTCTCTTGTCCCAGAGAGTTTAGTGTTCGCCAAACCCTTCTACGCAGATAGTTACGGGTTCTTTCACCATAAGCAATCTTCGACATAGGAGATTTTATACTGCTTTTCTCTATCGTCTCATAGTGGCCTTCATTACTGAGAATATGGATATATCTCCTATCCCAATAGGCATCACTGAACATCTGCTTCTCTTTTTCAAATCTGTAAGCAATAAGTCCAAAGACTTCTCCATCACGTCTATATTCTGCAGCTTTGAATATATGGCGGATGCGCTGGAAATAGTTTGGCCGTAGTGGTGCAGTACGCAAAACTTCCAGCAGAGCTGGTCGCACATGCTGATTGTCTATTTGGTAGATGGTTTCAAGAACCGCAAGATCGCTAGGATGTTTTTTCTTATCTAAATAGTCTTGTAGAGCTACTGTAAAATCTTCTGCAGACCCGTTTCTTGCCAGAAGTTGAAG
Organism: Blastocatellia bacterium; assembly: GCA_016789295.1. Taxonomy (GTDB): domain Bacteria; phylum Acidobacteriota; class Blastocatellia; order Chloracidobacteriales; family JADJPF01; genus JAEUQL01. The sequence continues at coordinate 685 of JAEUQL010000430.1, forward strand.
AGAAGTAGGAAGCTTCTCTATCATATCTGCTTGAAACTCACGCTTTGTCTCTTTGTCAGAAAGCCTCAGTAGTGCCTCACCGGCAATTCTTCTAACGGAATCTGTTGTAGATACATCTCTATAAAGTCTTGCAAGAACGGGTATAGCCTTCTCATCACCACACCATCCAAGTGCCCAAGCAATGGAGTAGTCTCTAAGCTCAGTTCCAGTATTGATAAGGTTTATCAGAAATGGCGCGGCTTCTTTGATCTTCAATTGACCTGCACGCCAAATGACTCTTTCCAGGGGCCACTTCTCTTTTTGAGAACCACGCCTAAAAACTATATCGATTATGCTACGGCTTGCTGTGTTAATATTTGCGAGGCGGTTTAGAACAACTTGATGACGAGGATCGGCTACTGTTGGAACACCAGCTATCGGCACTGCAGCTTCCGACTTAGCAGGAGTACTCTTGGTTGATAGCTCTGTTTTGTAGCCTTTTTTTACTTTTGAATCTACAAGATCATTAAATACCCTTTCTGCTTCGGCTTTTGCTACTGCTCCAACGGTTTTTGTTCCTTCTTTCAGTGTAGAACCACGACGACCATATCGGAAATTGACTACATATCGGCTCTGGTCTAAGCGGCAGAGATCGACTTCATAGACTTTGTCCGAACTACCTTCCCGATAATATAGAACTACCCTGTTTATTAGCTTCACATTAGCCTCTCTGAAAAATTGGTATCAAGCTCTTGTAAGTTTCTTTATATTTCCCAACACTCTGTAGAAACCACCATTTCGTGCTTCGAGTACATGGTCAACAATATATTTGGCTCCTTCTTCCCTTATGCCTTTTGGAAACTGACAATGCCAATCTCTGTTGTAACCTTCAGAAATAACCCTGACTCGTAACTTACCACCCTCTTTTAAGCACTCAACTAATACACCAGTTGTTGTATCTGAAGTAGTTTCAAGTAGAGTTGGTGATAGCTCTTCAACTTGTGGAGCTGCAATAGATACCGTTTTTGGAAGATCACCTTGCTTAGCTGCTCCGATGGCCGTTTCGCTTGCATCGATGCAAGCAAGAGATCCATCGGTGGTAACTATATAGAGATAGCCTTTATGATACTGCATTGAGTATGCAGAGCCACAACCTGTAAAAAGTTTCCACAGTCTTTCTCCATCTTCACTAAAGCAGTAAATGCTGTTTCTGTTGTCACCAGCAAAGACATACTTCCCATCATCGGCTGCTGCACAGGAAAAAACAGGTGCATCGCAGTCAAAGGTCTTAATCAAGAGACCTTTTTTAGAAAAAGCATAGACTTTCAGAAAGTTTGTACAAGCATAGACGGATGACTCCTCTTGCCAACCGAAAAGTACTTGCCCTTGTGTTGTCATTTCCCAAATCAGTTTTCCATCTTCCCAGTCGTACATTGTCACACCTTGTGAATGGCCGTGATAGATACCTATTTCATCACATCTAACCATCCATCCACTATTACCACGACTCTTTTTTGTCCACTGTGACTCATCTTCGTGGTTTATTGTTGTGACGTTGCCTGCATCATCTGAAACCGCAAGAATACTGTCATATATATCTAACCAGTAGATGTCTACATCATCCGAGATCTGATAAGCAATTCTTGGAGCTTTACCACTCAAGTCATAAACGTTACCATCGTCGCAACCTGCATAGAGCCACATCCCATCAGCAACTATGCACTTGACTCCATCAGGGAGCTTAAACTTAGCTTTCACTTCGCCGTTATGGTCTAAGGCAAAAATTTTTCCGGCTTCATTGCCCACCCAACAGAGTGAATCATCTACAAATACTCCAAACGCATTTGCCCCAGAGTTGAATTTCCAAACAATAGGGGCTTTTGTGAGAGTCTCTAGACTACTTCGACTGGATGATGAAACTACTGAAAGTGGCACAGTTGCAGTAAACTCTACTGACATGGATCTGCGAGTAGTCTTGCGCTTTTTTCTCACTCCTATAACTGCTGGCTCATAGCCTTTGCGCAGTTTCTCATTGATCTTCTTTTTGGCTTCGGCTTGAGCCTTCTCAACTGTTGGGAAGTTGCTAACTTTAACCTGTCCTTGATCGCCTATTCGCCCAAAACGTATCGTCAACTGAGTGTCATTTAAGAGAACCTCATAAAATTTGTGGGAGCTCCCACCTTCTTCAGAGAGTTCTAAGTAGGTACGTTCTTCAGCCATTTCTTTATATCTCCAGCCACTTTGTCTTTAAAACTTCTAGTAGCTCTACTGTGAACAACTTCTTATGATCTACTTTCACTAGGAATCGACAATCCATAATCTATGGAAACTCTTATCATTGCAGACCAAAACCGAAATTGCAGTAGTTTTCGAGTATAGAAATAGAGTACTGAACTGTCAACAAAAGAGGCTTTAGCAACTAAAAAATTTACCCTGATCAACAGTCTTGATAAAAATTCGTCTATATTTCGCTCTAAAAGAGAATATATACACAAAATCTCTTTGTCAAGCTGTTTACAATTTTTCCAAGACAAGAAGTTTACAAACTTCCTGCGAGAAAGCCCACGTCTTTAGAGATGAAATGAATAGCGGAAGTGTTAAGTAGTAAGTAATAAAGTAAAAAGCCAACAAAGTAGTTGACAAAAGTAAAGCAAAAAACTAAACTTTGTGGGTTGTGCTTAAAATAAATACAAGTCCTTTAAGGACAACCAGATATGGGATAAAAATTTATCGCATAAATAAGTACTAAAAATATTACAAGCAAAGTATCTACAAGTTGTAAAGCAATAGTTTTATTTCCTGTAGTAGTCGCATGGTAGTCATATTGACACTGGGTTAGCGTCCATCCAATTTCTACGGGCGTTCAGTATCCATTTAGCTTTGGCAGTGTCAATAGTTTAACCTTTTTATGATATTTTTTGAGCTTATGTCTTTTAATCTTTTAGACAGTAGAAGAATGGGAAAGCAACTTGTAGTAGCAAGCCTTCTTTTATGGCTTGCTTTTGGTGGGTTTGCATCTACACTCTGCTGTCTAACAATGATTTGTACCGATATTAAAGGAGATTTGCTAAATCTAGTTACTTTCAAAAAGCATCAAGACTCTTTTTCAATAACTTCACATTCTTGTTGTGAGAAGGTAACGGCCAGCAAGAAAGATCCCAAACTCAAAGCAGATCGCTGTGGTTGCATACACAAGTCTGAGTCCAAATATCTCAGTCAGGCTTCCAGTCAAACGCCAAAACCAGAGACGTCTTTAGAGACAAGACAGATAGCAATGG
>JAEUQL010000431.1 GCA_016789295.1 Blastocatellia bacterium
TACGTCACTGCAACCCTAATGGAGGAGTAGACAACTGTACAACAACTGGTGTGACACTTTCTCTAGCGTCTACTGACCTTGGCTCTTGTGCCAGTCAGCAAGAAACTTCTCTAAACCAATGTCGGTCAAAGGGTGCTTGGTCAACTGCTCGATCACTTTGAAAGGAATAGTTGCTACGTGAGCACCAAGCTTTGCTGCATCTACAATGTGAACCGGATGGCGAACACTTGCTACAAGAATCTCGGTCTCAAAATCATAGTTATAGAAGATTTCTACAAGGTCAGAGATCATAGCCATTCCATCATGTGCAATGTCATCTAGCCTGCCAATAAATGGGCTAACGAAAGTTGCACCAGCTTTTGCTGCAAGTATTGCTTGTGGAGCAGAAAATATTAGTGTGACATTGGTTTTAATGCGCTTTCTACTGAGCTGACGAACTGCTCTTAAGCCATCTGGCAGCATCGGGACTTTAACAGTTACGTTTGGATGAATTTCAGCTAGCTCTAACCCTTCGCGCATAATCCCTTCATAGTCGGTTGAAACTACTTCTGCCGAAACAGGACCATCAACCATGGAACAGATCTTGTGTATGTGCTCTTTGAAATCTACCTTCCCTTCTTTTGCTACGAGTGAAGGGTTTGTTGTTACACCATCAATTATTCCATACTGGTTTGCCTTATCAATCTCGGCTAAGTTTGCACTGTCAATAAAAAACTTCATCTTCTCTGACTCCTTTATTTCTAATTTCGCTGCAACTTCAATCAATCACGAGCAGCCAACCGATTGCAACCACTAGTACCGTACCCTGAAACGAGCCGCAAATTCCCACGTCAAGCAGTAGAGAATGTTTGAGCATAAAGTCGTTTTTATGTTCTTTGAATATCCCCTTTTCATCAACACTCTATAAGTGATAAAAATAATAGCTTTATAAATATAGATAACAAGGTAATAAACTTAATGAAACAAAATAGGGCGGCAGGTCTTCAGGTTTCGCAGACAAAGTTTCAAGAAGAAGTTCTGGAAGAGAAAAAGATAGCACCAGGATTTTCTGATACACAAACACTATTTCTAACTGGAGATGCTATTAAAATTTTGAAAAAATTTCCTAACGAATACTTTGATTGTTGTATAACAAGTCCTCCTTACTGGAGGCATAGAGAGTATAATGTTTTAGGTATTGGACTTGAAAATACTTATCAGGAATATATTGCTAACCTAGTTTCTATTTTTGTTGAATTGCATAGAGTCCTAAAATCGACGGGATCGTTATGGCTTAATATTGGTGATAGTTATTTGGACAAACAGCTTGTTGGAATCCCTTGGCGTGTAGCTCTATCATTAACAGATAATGTTAGATACATTCTTCGCAACAGTGTAGTGTGGCATAAACTGAAAGGCTCACCAGACAATTCAAAAGATAAATTACGCTCAGTCTATGAACATCTTTTTCATTTCGTTAAGAATAAAAAGTACTATTACAACATAGATGCAATCAGAGCCAATGCACGTTCTGCAAAAATAGAAAATGGAAGAGTCGTTTCTGCTACTGGTGTTTCTGGAATTCGCTACAAACGTCAAATAGAACTTTCGACTGCTTTGAGCGAATCTGAGAAAAGAGAAGCTTTGTCAGGACTTGAGTCTGTGTTGGAAGATATGAAAGCAGGACATATTTCTGATTTTCGTATGGTTATTAGAGCACAACAACGTACCACTCACTCTAACATGGAAAAAGTTTCTGGACGTGCAAAGGAGTTAAAAGAAAAAGGTTTTTATTTTCTAAAATATCATCCAAATGGTACTAAACCAGGAGACGTTTGGGAGATCTTGCCAGAAGATAGTCAGAAACGAGATGACCACTATGCTGCCTATCCTGAAGAACTCTGCTATTGGCCAATATTGCTCTCTTGTCCCCCCGATGGAGTGGTTCTAGATCCATTTTGTGGGACAGGTACAACAATGAAAGTAGCGCAGATTTTAGGAAGAAGGTCTGTGGGAATAGATATCTCTCAAAAATATATAGATATGGCAATGGAGCGTTGCCGTTTATGAGCAAGATAACAGAACTTTTTGGCCATTATCATAATGCTAATGTTGACTGGAGAAAGATTGTTGAAGAGCAGAATTGTCCTTTTCTTGATAAAAAATGTATCAAAGTTCGTAAAAGTCAGCCAGATATGTCCATAGGTACTTGTGTAGTAAGTTATGGAAAGCTGAATACACCAATAATTATATGTCCACATCGATTTCGAGAGCGTTTTCAAGTATTTTTTGACTGTTTGCATCTGCTTACTCAGCACGAGCCAGGCAATGAGTTGCACATTATCCCAGAGATCTCTGTTCCTGGTGGGAATATAGACTATTTTCTAGTTTCTTCCTTAGACCGCCGTGTAAGAGATTTTGTTGCTATTGAAGTACAGACTTTAGATACAACAGGTACACTGTGGCCTGAACGTCAGCGATTTTTACAAGAAAAAGATGTGGTTACAGTTATGCAATCAAATAGACCTTATGGAATGAATTGGAAGATGACTGCTAAAACTATTTTAGTTCAACTGCATCATAAAATTCAGACTCTTGAACGTCTCAATAAACACCTTGTTTTAGTAGTTCAAAATTCATTATTGGAGTACATGAATCGTGAATTTCAATTCACTCATATAAAACAAGCACGGTTAGGTGATTCAATGCAATTCCACGCATACGATTTAATTCTCACAGATACTAAACCACGCATACAACTAGCTCGCCGTCTTAGCATTAACACAGAAGGAATAGCTCGTTGTCTCGGACTACAGGCAGAAACTAAGGTTGAACTTGAAGTTATTAAGAAACAACTGGAAGCTAAAATATCTGACCGAACTCTACTTCAAATAAACCACGTCAAGCAGTAGAGAATGTTTGAGCATAAAGTCTGTTTTTATGTTCTTTGAATAGCTCTTTCTGATTCTAATCTGAAAGCTCCCTTCATATTTTTAGAGGGTAAAGATAAACCTTTTTGAATAAGCAAATTGCCAAAAATATTTTTTTGTAAAATAAGCTTGATAATTTCATGAAACAAAGCCTGCAACTTGTTGATTTTTAATCCTCTTTTGCCTACTTGTCAAAAAAATGAGTAGATTTTTCATGATTTTAGTGAAGGTCAGAAATGAGATTACTACTTTTTAAACTAAAGCTTATTCAATTTATTTGGCAAAAAGAGGATAAGCTTCAAATAGTCTGTAAAATTGATCGATCTAACAAAATCTATCTTTTCCTGGGTTTTGGATAGAAAAAATCGATCTTGACCGAGATGCTCATATATGCCAGAGAGGGTTTTTTCTAAACTCCAATATTGCTTGTCTACAGAATTTTTCAAGCTTTTAAACTCAAATTGGATCTTATTTAGCTTATCATCATACTCCACACAGTTTTTGTAATAACTGACGACTATATCCTCACGCTTCTGTTCTCTGAGCTTTCTCAACTTTATCAGTTTATGGGCAAAGTCTTGGCAGAACTTTTCTTTCTCAGTGCTGAATGTATCAGGTATGAGCAGTAACTCTGCATGGATTTGTTTTCTTAATTTACTGTATTTTTCTTTAATAGTACTTAAATTACTAAAATATGTCTCTTGCTCTTTATTCATGAACTGAGTTTGTCGTTCTATCTGTTGAGCAAACTTAATATTGACTTCCTTCTTTTTTTTACTAGATTCTTGTTTTAAGAGATTGATTGAATTCATTAATGAATTATACCTTTGTTGGTAAGACGCTTTTAAGCTTTTTTCTTCCAAAGGTGTTAATGAGATTTTCGCATTGGCTTCAACACTACGTTTCCAGTCTAGTAAAGAAGATCCTTTATTGCTTCCAATACCTTCAACTTTTTTCCTACCAGTAAGAGTTACTATAACAACATTATTATCCCAGCCCTGCTCAACATCTATAATATCAGCCAC
>JAEUQL010000432.1 GCA_016789295.1 Blastocatellia bacterium
TAGACCAGGTCTCTTTCTACGGTCAGGATAGCTTCAGAATAAATAGAAGACTAACCCTAAACTATGGTGTCAGGTATGATGCCGACATAGGTTTTTACAACCCAAAGAATGGGTCACAAGCAACAAATAGAGCTGTGCTAGCACTGCAGAAGATTGGTCAACTTCCACAAGGTGACAGAGCACTTCCACAAGATGATAGAAACAACTTCAGCCCTCGCATAGGTATTGCTTTTGATCCAACAGGTACTGGAAAAGCGGTACTTCGTGCAAGCTATGGTCTTTTCTATGATCAGATCTTCCAAAATGTACAGTTCTTTGGTCTACAACAAGCAGGAAACAGCATCTATGCTTTGCAAGTCTTTGATCCAATACGAATTGGTATCGATCCAACACCAGTACGTACCGGATTTTTACCAGACCTTCCTGCAGGTGTTGGCTCTGGACGCTTTATAGACCCAAACATTCGTACCCCTTACACTCAACAGGCATCCATCAACTTCCAGTATGAGTTCAAACCAGGATACATCTTTGATACAAACTATATACACATCCTTGGACTGCACCAGTTTGTAAACGTTGAACTCAATCCACGTGCTGGAGTGCTCGATCCAAACTATGTAGTAGGTCAAACAACACCTAGAATTCTAAACGCAGCCTTTGCTGCAGCAGGAATTGGCCCATTTAGTCGTTTCCGCATGGCTTCTTCCATTAACCGCTCTCGCTATGATGGTTTTACAGTAGGCATCAACAAGCGTTATAGCGGTAGCAGCAACTTCAAATATCAGTTTGGCTTTAACTATACATTAGCAAGAGCTTTGGTCTATGGTAGCGCACAGGGTGCACAGGTGAACGATTTTGGATTTACATTTGAAAACCCTTTCAACTTCTTTAGACCTGTCGATTTTGGTCGTTCAAATGAAGATGCACGCCACCGCGCCGTCTTTAATGGCTTAGTAGACATCCCTTATGGCTTCCAGATCTCAACCATCATACAGGCAGAGTCTGCAAGACCTTTCCCAGTAGCAGCCGATCAAGATCTAAATGGTGATGGACTTACATTTACAGATTTTCCACGCCTCGATGCACAAGGCAACTTCATCAAGTTCAATCGTGGAGACAAAGTTACTGGTACACCAACAGGGATCAATCCAGGTAGAGGAGTTCCATACTTCCAAGTCGATCTTCGTGTAACCAAGAAGTTCAAACTTGGTGAAAAAGCAACCTTGCAAGGCTATGTTGAATTTTTCAACCTGTTCAACCGTTCAAACGTTGGGAACTCTTTTGCTAATAGCATCTTCTCTACTATCCCAACAGGGCCAAATAGTTCTCGTGAAGCAGTCAACGTCAAAGACATACCTTCTACAGGACTCTTAGGAAGCAGCTTTGGTGCAGGAACCACTATAGGTATTCCTTTCCAAGCACAGTTTGGAGTAAGACTCAGCTTCTAGTCTTTTGTAAAACTATCTAAAAGCCATCAATGTCAAGCCCGACTTTGATGGCTTTTTTATTGTTTATTTATCGAATAAATTTTTAACCAGAAAGAAGAAGGCTTGCTTCAGTCGATTTTCTGGCAAAAGCTGGATAAACTGAAGATAATTGTAGAAGCCTTATTTGCATCTTTATAAACTTACAACTTTCAAAAGACAGAGGATAGAATGCGAAGAACAAACTATTTTCTTATTTCAGCATTGATATATTTTTTAATACCTGCATCTTTTCTACTAACAGCCAAAGCAGAATCGGAAACGTCGGAAACGATAGAGCCGCCTCCAGCCTTTTCTTGGTCTTCAGTCGGGCCTTATGGTGGGGATGTACGTTCACTTGCAATATCTCCTTCCGATGCAAAAAAACTCTACCTCGGAACAAGCGATGGACAGATTTATCGTTCAACAGATGCTGCTGCCAGTTGGCAGCGTTTGCTCAGCTTTAATCACCCAGGGTTTTGTGTAGAAAAGATAGTAATCGATCAAGAGCAGCCCAACACACTCTATGCACCTGTCTGGTTCATAGCCAATGATACAGAAGGAACTATTTATAAGAGTACTGATGGAGGTGATACCTGGAAAGAGTTAGAAGCAATACATGGGCACTCTGTCAGAAATCTTGCTATTGCTCCTAGCAATCATAATATTCTTGTCGCTGTAGCAATAGAAGGTGGTTATCAGAGCAATGATGCTGGTCAGACTTGGAACAGAATTACTCCAGAAAATCATCCAGACTTGAAAAGACTCCACTCGGTGGCTATCGACCCAAAAAATCCGAAGATTATATATATAGGAACAGAACATCTTCCTTGGAAGACAGAAGATGGTGGGGAAAACTGGTTTTTAATAAAAGGGCACCCAAACGATGCAAAACAGCAGTTTATAGATGACTCTGACATCTTCTCTATCGTAATCAACCCTCAAGACCCTTCAAGAGTTCTTGCAAGTGCTTGTAGTGGTATATACCAAACATCCAACAGTGCAGAAACCTGGACAAAATTTCAGGGTATTCCCTTCACCAGCCGCCGTACACACATCATCTATCCAGATCCAACAAATGCAGATGTGATCTACTCAGGGACTACAGAGGGTCTTTGGAAAACGACTGATAGTGGAAAAACCTGGCGTTTGATGACATCTCTAAGAACTGTAGTCAATGCCATAGCTATACATCCATCTGACCCTCAAAAGATCTATTTAGGGATTAAATATGGTGGAGTACTTGTGGGAACAAGTGGTGGAGAGCAGTTTCGTGTAGCAAATGATGGGTTTGTCAATCGTCAAATATCAACAATAGTAACTGACCGTAAAGACCCTTCGAGAGTCTATGCTGGAGTGCTTTTTAATGGTACAGAAGGTGGCCTTTATATCAGCCAAGACAGTGGAAAGAGCTGGAAACCAGCCAGCCGTGGTCTGGAATCACAAGATGTCTATTCACTCTTTCAGTCTCTCCAAAATGAACGGCTACTTTTTGCTGGCACCAATCTTGGGCTTTATCGTTCAACAGATAGAGGAGAGACTTGGCAGGCCGTAAGTGCTTCCAAACCAGCACCTTTCATTGCTCCTAGCCAAACATCTACACCCACAGCTCCAACAAAATTGACTGTAAAGCCAGTTGTCAAAAAAGCACCTGCAAAAACGGGAGCTGTCAGACTGGGGAAAATATCAGACCGCGTGACAGAAGTAGTACCTCTGTACAAGCAACCAAACCTACAATCAGGAGTCCTGATTGCTTCTTGGGATGGGCTGTTCAAACTTGACGACAAGACTGCAAGACTTGAGCAAATTAAGATAGGAAATTATGTTGGAAAGGTTCTTTCTTTAGCCACACACCCAGATCATCCCAATCTTATCTATGCTGGAACTACCAATGGCCTGTACTTGTCTCAAGACGGAGGTAAGACTTGGGAACTGCTTTCTATCAGTGAAGAAGAGAGACACCCTGTAGTCCAAGCCATAGGCATTGCACCTCAAAATGAGCAACTTATGCTGATAGGCACGCAGAAATCCTGTTACTACTCACGTGATGGAGGCAGAAGTTGGCAGCGACGAGGTAAAGGAATACCATATGGCGAAGCTGTGGTGATAAGATTTAATCCTACTAACCCCAACATAGTTGCAGTTGGAGATTACAAAGTAGGCGGAATATATATATCAACAAATGCAGGAGAAACTTTTCAAAGGGTAGATCGCGATCTACTACCATCTTCAAGAATTCGCTCACTGACATTTGACAGCGTAAATCCATATCGTCTCTATGTTGGTTCTTTCTCTGGAGGCGTATATCTCTTTGAGGCAGAAAACCGACGAGCTAGACAATAGATAGTAGTCAACTACCTAGCCCTAAAGGGCTAGGCTTGTTACGTAAGTGACAAGCCTAGTTGAGCAGACTAAGTTCTTCAAGAACTACGTTACGAAGAGAGGTAAAAGACACACCTTGGGATG
>JAEUQL010000433.1 GCA_016789295.1 Blastocatellia bacterium
AGCACCTGAATGACCCTCTAGTTTATGGAGAAGCTTTCCTGCTGCAAAGTCCCAAACAATAGCCGTCTTGTCAGCACCTGCACTAACCAGATATCTGCTATCACTTGTAACTGCAAGGCAATTGACCATATCGCTATGGCCTTCGAGAGTTGCTTGAGCGTGTATGGGTGCTTTCAGTGCTTCAAAATCACACTTTTGCGCTAGTTTTGTAAGTTCATCAAACTCTGCCTTCTCTTCATTTCTTGGAACCCAGCCAGAGGCTTTCATCCATTTAAGTAGGTGTAGACTCCATTTTGGTGGAGCTTCCTGGGCAATATGCCATATGCCAGCTCGCTGCTTATTCTCTTCCAAGGCTATTATCAGCATTGCCCATTCTTTTTCAGTCATATCAAAGAGGTTGTAGACTTTACGAGGCTCTTTTTCTGCTGCTGCAAGCACTGTAGAGGAGATAGGTTGTTGAGAGACAGGCTTTGGTTTTACTGGTTCTGCGGGTGGTGTTGGTTTGGGAGGTGTTGGTTTTTGTTGAGATGGTTTCGGCTGTGCTGGAGATGGGACAGTTGCGGGTGGCTGGGGTTCTGGTTTCGCTATTGGACGACCATTCGCTTTTGCACCTTCGTCTAGTCGGGCTTTTAGCTTCTTGTCTGCTTTTTCATACGCAGCTCTAAGAAGTTTTTGACCAGAATCGAGCTTGTCATATTTTTCCCATTGCTGAGTGAGGAAGTAAAAAACGGCTTTCTGATGATTATCCGATGGTGCATAACCAGCACTCAAAACGATTTCACGAGCTTTCTTGTGATCGTCTTCTATAACCATCTTACACAGAAGTTCATGTGCTGTTGAGTTTCTGAGCTGTCCCAAAGCAGTACGTGCGTTTTCTGCAATCTCACGGTCAGAATCTTCTGTGGCCTTAAATAATTGATCGACTATCTCTTTTCCACTGTTTGTTATATGGTCGAGCTTGCCACTTTTTAGTGCAGTAAGGAGCTTCAGTTGATCAGAAGTAGTAGCTACCCAACCGGCTTTTTTGAGAAGTTGACCAAGCTCATTACTTCGATCTGTATGCCAAGCTTCACAAAGTGCGTTGATGCACTTCTGTTCGTTTATTGAGGTAAGTGAATCACGGGCAATAGACTTGACCTGATCGTCAGTAGATTTTTTTAGAGCTTCTGCAAGAAGTAGTACAGCGTCTCTGTCTTGAGCTTTGGCTGCTGCAGCAAGCTCTGTGACGGCTTTACGTCTCTTCCAGCCACCTATCAGCAGTGTTTGGCTGAAGATACCTTGTCTAAGCTCTTCCAATCTGTTCTTTTCCATTCTCAGTAGACCAACCCAAATAGAGATTTTAAGTTCAAGATCTGAGGTCCAAATTTCACTGTTGTGAACTTTACACCACAAGCTTTGAACTCTGCTTGCGAAAAACAAAGATATCTGTAACTAGAAAGTTGAAAAATGAGCAAGCTACTATAGCAGATAGATTGGCTACTAGTGCATTTAAGTGAAGCCATCCTACCAGAACATTCATCAACAGTAAGTTACCAAAAATAGAGATCAGACCTGTTGTAGAGTTGAATCTGATCAATCTCTGTAAAGAGTCTCTGACGTCTTTACGAGGTCTGTCTTTCCAAGTCCACCTTTGGTGCAGAAAGAAATTATGCAAAATGGCTGCCTCTACAGCAAGACCTGTGGCAGTCAAATAGCCAAGGCCAGACAACAGAAGTGTCTGTAGAGCAGCCAGTTGTATACCTATTCCAAGCAGGCCAACAATATTGAACTTTACCCAATGAGTTGTGAGCTGTTTCAATCTGGATCTCTCTTCTTGCTCCACTATACCCGCTCCGATCTATAGAGTATCTGGGTATTTCTTATAGTCGAGACTAGCAGCATTAGAGACATCCCTATTATGCCTACAAGTCCACCTACATCATAGAGGAGATATTTCTTACCCAAAATGGTTGAATATGGATTTCTCATCAGAAAAAGGTTTCCAACGGCAAGCAATATTCTAAGCTCAGTAGGGCTGAATTTCCAAAACGAGATGGAGAAAGTTCCAATAGAGTATGCTGCTAGGTAGGAGTTGATCGAGAGCATAAAGTAGACTATCAAGATAGCCAATGCTATGCGTTCACTCATATATCCAGACATTGCTAGCCCTATTATCATAAAAAGAGTTCCGAAAGTATCTATCATATGATCAACATAAAAACCATATTTTGGACGTAGCTTATTGCGATATCGGGCTATAGTACCATCTAGGCTATCGCCAAACCAATTTAGAGCCAGAGATAGATTAACTAAATGTAGATAAAAAGGTTCTACTCGGCTGAAGTAATAAAAAATACCAGCCATAAGCATAGCAACAAGTCCAAGAAGTGAAAGGTGATCAGCATTAACAAAGGTAGGCATTTTTGAAGCCAACCAGAGAAGAATTCTCTTTTCAAAAGGAGCCAGAAGGCTTTCTTGTTTGCGGTCTGCATCTTTGAAGCTTGAAGGTTTCATAATTTTTACTTCTTTCCTTTGATCTACTCAACTAAAGTAATATCATTCTAGGTTAAAAGGAAGAAAGGCTGGTTGGGACACTTTTGAGATTGTCTACAAGCAGTTTTCGACCTAACCTTCACGGAGTTGATCGCATGTTTAAAGACTATTTCTCCAAACAATCGACTAACTACGCTACATATCGCCCATACTATCCATGCGAACTTTTTGAGATTCTGGCCGCAAAATCTCCAGCAAGGGAGCTTGCTTGGGATTGTGGGACTGGGAACGGGCAAGCTGCTTTGGGGCTTGCAGAATTGTTTGACAGAGTTTTGGCAACAGACGCCAGTCAAAGTCAAATTGAGAATGCCAAAAGGAGTGAAGGGTCTGAAAAGGCCAAAAGGATCGAATACAGAGTAGCAAAAGCTGAAAGCAGTCCTTTAGAATCAGAGACAGTCGATCTAATTACAGTTGCACAGGCTCTTCATTGGTTTGAAATAGACACTTTTTTTGCAGAAGCCAGAAGAGTACTAAAACCGGAAGGAATAATAGCTGTCTGGTGTTATACACTAGTTGAAATATCTGTAGAAATAGATGCAGTTATAAACTCCTTCTATTTTGATACGGTGGGCAATTACTGGCCTGCCGAGCGTGGAATGGTTGAAGATGGTTATAAGTCTATAAACTTTCCATTTCTGACTTTAGATCTTCCAACAATCTACATGAAAGCCGAGTGGAATTTAGAGCAACTTCTTGGTTATATACGAACTTGGTCGGCTGTAGGAAACTACATAAATGATAGAGGGAATGATCCAGTACTGCAGTTACAGCACCAGTTAGAGCTTTTATGGGGTGAAGGGCTATGTCAGGTGCGTTGGCCGCTCCACATGCGTGTGGGAAGAAAGACTAGTTCTCGGCTATAATCCGAGCTACTACCAAATAGAAAAAGAGGTGATATAGATGTCTGCTTTAACGGATAAGTATGGTGGTCTCTACCTTTTTGCTGAAAAACTGGGCTGCAAAAATCTCAGCGCAGTAGAAGAGAATGGACATTTGACCATTACTGCTGTTGCTGCAACGCAGCATGACGCTAATCTCATATGGGACAGAACCAAAGAGATAGACCCTGAGCTAAACGATGGAGATTTAACCCTCAACCTGACATTTGAACGGCAAGATATTTATGGTTTTTATGAAGTAAAGTCTGGTGATACACTCTCAGCCATAGCTAAACGGGTCACCAATGGAAAACTTTCCTATCAACAGATCTTTGAAGCCAATAGAGATATTCTTAAAGATCCAAACAAGATCTTTCCAGGTCAGAAGTTGACTATTCCCAAGTTTTAGCTATTAAATCTGTAGCAGGATGGCAGCTATGCCACCCTGCTAGCTTGATCTCTTCTAAAAATTT
>JAEUQL010000434.1:0-1840 GCA_016789295.1 Blastocatellia bacterium
CAGTCCAATATTGCCTTCTTGAATAAGGTCTAGGAACTGAAGACCGCGATTGGTATATTTTTTAGCAATCGAGACTACAAGGCGGAGGTTGGCCTCTACAAGCTCGCGTTTAGCCTGCCCTGCCTGTGTTTGACCAGCGACTATGGCTTGGAATGACCGCTCTATCTCCAGTGTTGAGGTATGGAAGCGTTCATCAAGTAGAGATAGGCTCTTTTCTGCTTCTTTCAGCCGTTTCTTGAGTTCGCGCTCGTCATCATTCCACTTCTTGTTCTCTAAAGCTTTTCTTGAACGCTCAAGATCGCGCTTTGTATGGCGGATAACTTCAATAACCTCTTTTATCGATTCTACGAGGCGGTCGTGGATCTCTGTAGTGAAGTCGATAGCACAGATAAGCTGTGAAATATGAATGCGTATGCGGGCTAACTCTATAGGTGACTTCAGCCGACCTGATTTTTTTTGGTCAAGTTTTGTCTTTTCAAAATTTTTAATGAGCTTGCCATAGAGTCTTTTTACTTCATCTATGGTTTCAAGAGTATAAGCAAAGTACTCTTCTGTTTTGTCATCGGCTATATTTTCAGTTTCAGCAAGGACTACAACGTCTTTGATGCTGAGAGATGAATTTCGTAGTTCTTCGCCAATGCTTATAAGCTCTTCAATGACTATGGGTGAGCGTGACAGAGCTTTTTGTGCTCTCAATTGACCACGTTCGATCCTTTTTGCTATGGATACTTCACCATCTCTGTTGAGTAATGGAACAACAGCCATCTCTCTAAGGTAGAGCCTGACAGGATCGTTGGTTTTTTCCAGCAGTGCAGGGGTGAGGTTCAACTCCATCTCCCCATCTTCATTAAGCTCTTCCAGCTTCTTTTCTACTAAGCCAGGTAGGTCTACAG
This sequence comes from Blastocatellia bacterium, assembly GCA_016789295.1. Taxonomy (GTDB): domain Bacteria; phylum Acidobacteriota; class Blastocatellia; order Chloracidobacteriales; family JADJPF01; genus JAEUQL01. The sequence continues at coordinate 894 of JAEUQL010000434.1, forward strand.
TATCGTCTGGATCGCCAATGTGTATACCTTCTGAGCTGAGAACATCAAAGATAGCTTCGATATCGTCGGCTGAATTGACTTCTGCTGGAAGGAGACGGTTTAGGTCATCATAGCTGAGATAGTCCTTCTCTTTCCCTACTTCTAAGAGTTTGTCAACGTCTTCCTGATACTTTTCGTGAATTGACATAAAAGAAATTGTGACCCCCTTCAGGCCGAATGGAAGTTTTACACATAGCTGTAGCTGCTATAGAAGTTACTAAACTGACACCGTACTAATTTTAGGAATACTACAAAGAAAACCTTTGCTTTGTTACAAAAGCGGCAAAATCAAAAATGCTGCCTTAGTTGATTAACAAGATCAAGCTTTTTTAGCGAAAGTTGTGTCACTTTTTCCATTTCGCCTTCTTTTTGAGCCTGATTTATCTCGTATTGAACGGCTGAAACCTGCTGCTCAAGCTTTCTGCGCTTGAGTGCTGCAAGTACATTTTCAGCCTCTTTTCTAAGATGTTCATTGTCTGCGCTCTCCATATCTGAGGCCAAAATGATCGACCCAGACAGAAGATTTATACACCGTTTTACTCTCTCTGGACTCTCTGTCTCTATAATCTGATCTCGAATCTTGGCAAAATCTAGCTCTTCACCATTCTCTATCAAGGTAGCAATAGAGTTAAAGATAGATGTTGTGACCAAGCCAGAGACAAGGTCTGAAGAGATCGCGCTTTTTAGTTCTTGGCAAAGCCACGGGCTTGCAAAAAGTAGCCGTAAAAGACGGTTTTCTGCATCAAGTATTGTATCTGATACCACAAGCTTGCTAGGGTCTAGCTGCTGTCTCTTTCCGATGGCTGCACGTTTTAGCTCTTCACTGAGCTGCTGACCGTATTCTTCTCTACCGGGGTTGACTCCAAGTATGTCGAGGCAAAGCGGTGCATCCAAGTAAAGGTCAAACT
>JAEUQL010000434.1:1850-3881 GCA_016789295.1 Blastocatellia bacterium
GGCAACGTGGTCTGCATATTCTGAGCGTTCAATCCTGTCAGGAACCTTTGCTAAAAAAGGCAGCACAGCATTGAGTATTGCTGCTTTACCAGCAGGACGTGCAACGTCGTGATCTTTCATAGACTGTGCAAGAACGTAGTCTATATAGGGCTGAGACTTTTTAAGCAGTTGGCGGTATGCCGATACTCCTTGCTTTCTGACAAAAGTGTCCGGGTCATAGCCTTCAGGAAGTGTCAGAACGTTTACTTTATATCCTTGCTGAAGGAGTATCTCAAGGCTACGTTTTGTAGCCGCCACCCCAGCCTTGTCTGGGTCAAAGTTTACAACTATCTGTGGACTATCCAGATAGCGTGCAAGCAGCCGCACTTGATGTTCTGTCAACGCTGTTCCAAGGCTTGCAACAATATTCTGGATACCTTCTTGATATGGAAGGATAAAGTCCAGATAACCTTCTACCAAAATTGCAAAACCCTGTTTTCTGATAGCCTCTTTGGCATAGTAGAGGCCAAAGAGGTGTTTTCCTTTTGTATAGAGAACCGTTTCTGGTGAATTTAAGTATTTTGGCTCTCCAGAGCCAATAACTCTTCCTCCAAATGCTACTGTTCTACCCTGTGCATCAAGAATTGGGAAGATGCAGCGACCTCGGAACCTGTCATAATAGCCAGTAGAGTTCTCTTTTAAGGTTACCAGACCGCTACGCTCTATCTGTGAAGTAGTTGCTCCACAAGTCTGCAAATATTTTGAGAGGCTATCCCAACTGTCGGGAGCATAACCGATCTTCAGCTCTTTCTGTATATGTCTTTTAATGCCACGCTGCTCAAGATAGTCTATAGCCTGCTGACCTTCTGCGCTATCTTCTAACTGTTGTTGGAAAAACTCTGTTGCCCAGAGATTTATCTGTAGTAGCTCTTCACGGTCTTCACTGTTGCGTTTTGTATCTTGGCTAGTTTCAACGTATGCGACTCCAAGCTTGGCTGCAAGGGTCTTCACTGCCTGGATATAGTCGCAGTGCTCTATCTGCATTATAAAGCCAACTACGTCACCTCCAACACCGCAGCCGAAGCAGTGAAATATCTGCTTGGTCTGGCTAACATTGAAGCTAGGCGTCTTCTCATTGTGAAAAGGGCAGTTGGCAACGTAGTTTTTGCCGCGCTTATTTAGGCTTATGTAGTCGGAGACGATACGAACAATATCGGCCTGACTCTTTAACTCTTCTACAAAACTTTTAGACAAAGCCATAAGAGTTTCTATTGACGAAGCTCCACAATAGTTGCACCTATACCACCTTCAGAAGATGTGGCTTGATAAAATTTGGCAACGTGTGGGTGAGCATGAAGTAGCTCGCCTATTGCACGTCGCAGCTTTCCCGTGCCTGCTCCGTGAATGACCCTAACGCGATCATAGCTAGCCATGTAGGCTTTATCGAGAAACTTGTCTACTCTGTCACAAGCCTCTTCTGCCAAACAGCCAATTACATTTATTTCACTAGTAAAAGTCTCTTTAGAGTCTCTTTCCGACTCTGCACGAACAAGGTTTATTCCTTGTGGAAGTTTGCGACCTTTTTTGTCTGAAGCCTTTGCGGGCTTAAGACTAGAAGTTCGGGTTCTAAAGCGCATATTTCCTATGCGAACTGAGACTTCGTCTCCGTGTAAGTCTTCCACAACACCTTGCTGTCCAAGCTCTGTCTCTACTTTGTCGCCTATGGAGAACTCTAGTGGCAGAAGCTCACTGGAAGTAACTACCTTGCGATTCTCTTGTGAAGGTTTGGCTAAAAGCTGTTGAACCTTCTCTCCTGCCTGTTTTTTCAATTGAAATAGACGCTTTTCTCGTTCTTTGGAAAGCTTTGCTGCAACAGCAGGGTCTTTTATCTGAGAAATATAGTCAGAAACTTGGGTTTCAAACTCTTTGATCAAAGCAAGTAGACTCTGTTCTATCTCTTTTTGCCGCTTCTGTTCGCGCAGTGCAAACTCAGTCTCCATCTGATGATACTTGGCTGCAGTAGCTCTACGCTCGTCTTCCAAAGCGGCAGTC
>JAEUQL010000435.1 GCA_016789295.1 Blastocatellia bacterium
ACATAGATGGATTGCCCCGAGTTCACCAGATTGCTCGCGAACGTGTGGCGCAGGTCATGCATCCGCAGGTCTGCGATCCCTGCCTCCTTGCGGACCTTATCCCAGAGATAGAACAGGTTGCCAAACTTGAAGTAGCAGAGGTAGTAGCAAGTTATGGTGATTGATACTAATGTTGGTTTAGATAGACTCCAGCGCTGGATGCAAGCTGTGATAATAGCTCCAGGAAGCGATGAAGAAGCTTTTAGAAGTAATGATGCTTACAAAGAGATCGAGCCTGAAAAAGCTTCTCAAATACTGCTACCTTCTAGCACAATGTCAGCAAATGAGAGGCTACACATCTACAGACGTGCCTACATTCTGCGCCTTGTAGAAGTATTGGCTATCGACCATGCCACAACCAAACACCTACTTGGTGAAGAAGCTTTTGATGACTTAATGACTGGATATGTGCAAGCCTATCCGTCACGCAGCTATAACTTAAACTTCTTAAACAAAAGCCTTCCAGACTATATTAAAAGTCTTCCAAAACTTGCCCGACGAGACTTTATATATGACCTTATAAGATTAGAGCTTGCCATAAGCGAGGTTTTTGAAGAAGAACCTTCTCCTGTCCTAACGAAAGAAGCTATAGCTTCTGTCCCACAAGAAGCTTGGGCAAACGCTAAACTGATACCTATTAAAGCACTTCGAGTACTTGCCTTTCGCTATCCAGTCAATGCTTATCTACAATCTGTGCGCGATAAACGCGACAAGACAGATCCACCCAAAATGTCTCGAAAAGACTGTTGGGTAGCTGTCTATCGCCGCGACTACAGTAACTGGAGGCTTGAGTTGAGCCGTCCTGCTTATGAACTACTTAACGCAATGGTTGCAGGTGCAACTATTGGCGAAGCGGTAATGCAAGCAATGGAACGCGCCAGTAAAAGTAGACTAAACTGGCAAGAAAACCTCTTTGATTGGTTTAGAGAATGGGTATCTCAAGGCATGTTCCAGAAGATAGAATATTAGACAGAATCTTTTTTTAGTGCAGCCACTCTCACAGCCACAAGCAGCTTGACTACTTGTGGCTGTAAATCTTCCCCATACTATATACCAGAACAGCTTTCTTCTATCCATTTATTTGTTATAACATCCAGTAAAGCTGACAAGAATCCTAAAGATAGTAGCAAAAAGGAAGTAAAGAGCATGACAGTTTTACGCACACCTGATGAACGTTTTGAAAATCTGCCACAATGGAACTATCAGCCACACTACAACGAAGTTGATGGATTACGTATTCACTACATTGATGAAGGGTCCAGTAACAAAGAGGTTGTTTTACTGATGCATGGAGAACCTTCTTGGGCATATATCTACAGAAAAATGATCCCTATCTTTCTTCAAGCAGGACTGCGTGTTGTTGCACCAGATTTTGTAGGCTTTGGAAGATCAGATAAGCTAAGTAATATCAGTAGCTACTCCTACAAATTTCACGTAGACACAATGACAAAGTGGCTGCAGCAGCTAGATCTCAAAAATATAACCATTTTTGGCCAGGATTGGGGAGGGTTGATAGGGCTTCGCTTGGCAACTGAGAATGTAGAAAGATTTTCAAGAATAGTCGCCGCAAATACTTTTCTTCCCACCGGAGACCACCCTGTTCCAGAGATCTTCTTTCAATGGAAAGAATTTTGCCAGACCGTCCCTGAACTCCCTGTTGGGCGCATTGTCGAAAGAGGTTGCAAAAATAGCCTTTCTGCAGAAGAGGTAGCCGCTTACGATGCTCCTTTCCCTGATGAAAGCTACAAAGCTGGAGCCAGAGCATTTCCTGGGCTAGTTCCCATTTCACCAAACGATCCAGCAGTGCCCGACAACCGAGCAGCTTGGGAAGTGCTAACTCGCTGGGAAAAACCCTTCTTGACACTCTTTTCTGATAGTGACCCTATCACACGTGGTGCAGATAAGATTTTTCAAGCTCTTGTACCTGGTGCAAGCACAATGCCCCACAAGACTATCAAAAACGCAGCCCACTTCCTTCAAGAAGACAATCCAGAAGAAGTTGCTTCTTCTATAGTGGAGTTGATTAGCACAACTTAAAATTGCAAAAGCTAAGACTCTATCCATTTGGGTAGAGTCTTGGATCTAATGGTACTTGTTGATAGACAGCTTGACTTTGAGATGTCAATCTGTTGAAGTAATCCTCTAGCAGTTGGATTCTTACATCAAAAACCGATTGTTGGATCATCTCTATAAAGTCGTACTCTTCTTTGATACAGAGAAGTACAAAAAGTGCCCACAATGCACGTTGCCGCTCTACTTTTAACCTCTCTTTATCTACTCTTACTTTCTCATCTCCTTGCTTTTCCATCATTACAAGAGACTCGATGTCTATATTTACTTCTCTAAGAACACGCAGGTTGAGTTCATAAAGGGCTATAAATTTTCTCTGATGTTCTAGGCTACCTTGATCATAGTATATGTTTCTATATTGATAGAACTTTTCATAGACATCACCAGCAAGCTCTTTTGACATACCTGTCAACGCTGCTATCTCATCTGGTTTCGACTGCATAAACTTGTCAAAAGTGTTCAGACCAGCAAAAAGTATCTTGCTTAGCAGCTTCTCTGTAATCTCTGGAATCTGTTTGAGAACAAACTTTACTAGCAATACTTCTTTCTTTTCTGCCAACTCCTCTTCAGAAGCAAGCAAGGCAAAGGTTTTGGGCTGCATCTCAGCCAATTTCTGGTATGCCACAGTTATGTGATAGACCGCATCTGAAGGAAAATAGTCACTCTGCTGTGATTCAGCAACTACCTTCTGAAGGTTGACACTACTCTCAAGCTCTTTAACAGCATCTGCAATCTGTTGATAACCCATCTTGGCCGATGAGCCAGAAAGTAACGTAAATACTGGCTCAATCAATTCGTACCATTCAAGTGATACTGACCTTTGTAGTTCAGCACTGCGATAAAGTTCACGTATAAAGTCTTTTAATGGCTTGACATATGCAAGTGCTATGTTATCAAAAAGCTCTCGTATCATCTCTTCTTCAGCAGAGGTAAGTCCTGAAAACTGCGACTGACCATCTGAAACACTCTCAATCACCTGCCCACCATCAAGTGCAGAACCTAACACTCGATCTAATGCACCAAGTACATCATCCATCTCTTCCAAAAGAGTAGAAGATTCTATAGTATCGTCAAGCGGGTCATTAGCCAGATCTATGTTTTCTATCTTTTCAAGTGTTGTTGTTGGCATTAACTCAGACTGTTGAGGGGCAATAGAAGCATCAAGCCTGATATTTTCACTGTCTATGTTGAAACTGAAGCTTATGTAGTTGAGGAGTTCTTCACGATCTTTCTCTGCACCACTTTTAATGTATGCCGATGTCAGAACAAGAACTTGTAGGCAGATTTCACAGTTTGTAGAACCTAAAACCTTTCTACCATTGAAATACTCTAAGAAATATCTACGTAGCACACCAAAAGCAAACTTTACTACTTCATCACCTGCAATTCGTGCAATGTCAGCAGATATTTCTGCAGAAGCCTTGTAGCAGTTGTACATCACAGGTCGGCGTTGAATCTTCTTTAAGTTAATCTCGATCATAGCCAAACCTTCATCAATACTCATCAACTGCTGACGTTCCTGCTCTCCATCTACTATCAACATGTTCTTTTTTAAGAAAAAGAGCAGAATCTTGTAGACATCGTGTTTAGAAAGCTGCGTCATCTGTTGCAAAGTAGCAATATCAACATTGACAGCTAACGCATCCCAAACAGCCTGGTATTTTTCTGGTTCTCCTGTTTGATTAAAATTTGTATAGATGCTACTTACTTGCTTGCGACAAAAACGTGAATCGGGAGAAAGATAGGAGCTTGTTATCTGAAATATTTGGCC
>JAEUQL010000436.1 GCA_016789295.1 Blastocatellia bacterium
CCCATACCAGAACCACATTGATACGCAGAAATTAATACTCTCATCTATTTATACTCCACTAGACCTCGCATCTGGTTAGACCTGCGATCCCACCAGTAGCCTATCTGTCCTATTAATATTGGAAACTGCTGTAGATGTGAATGGATGCTGTAGAGTAACAGTGTTATTCTGCTGTCTGTCTTCCATCTAAACTTCAGCATTGTTCTTACTACAAGAGCAAAAAACATTCCCATAAAAACTATTAACGGAACAAAAGAGTGTAGAAAAATAGAAGAGGTAAGACTCAAAAACAGTATTGTGGAGAAGACGCTTGCGTGGCGAAAATTTCTTCTCGACTCACTTTGCCAAAGAGGTAGTTCTGTAGCTTGAAACCTTTCAGAGACTTTTGCATATGCATAACCTGTACGAAAAGCTCTTTTTAAGTACTGCTTTAGAGATTTCATTGCTAAGTCATGGCCAGTCATCGGGCTATCTATATGTAGTATCTGAAAGCCTTTTGCACGAATTCTTCTGCACATATCAGGTTCTTCACCTGCTATAAGTGTTTCGTCATATCCTCCAACTGTTTTCAGTACCGATCTACGAATAAGTGCATCTCCTCCACAAAACTCTGCTGATCCTGGTGGAGATATCCAGTCAAGGTCTAACACACGATTGTAGATAGAGTCTTTGGGTCTGATTTCACGTCGGTTGCCAAACAGGACGGCAACATTAAAATCTTGCATCTGCTTAAATGCTCGATCTATGAAGTTGGCATCAAGAATCGTATCACCGTCTAGAAAGAGGATGTATGCAGCAGAAGCGATGCGCCAACCTGCATTACGTCCTTTGGCTGCAGTCAAGTGTCCTGGTTCTAGCTTAACTACTGTTGCACCAAACTGGGTGGCTATTTCTACGCTATTATCACTTGAACACGAGTCAACATAGATGACTTCGAGCTGCTCTGAAGGAAAATTGATAGCTTTTAGTGAAGCTAGGCAACGAGTAAGCCTTTCTCCTTCATTTCTACCAATTACTACTACTGATAATCTTTTACCTTTCATTGCCGTCCCTTTCAATATCCTTCTTTGAGCAGGTATTTGTAGTCGTTTATTCGTGAATTGGCAGAAAACTGGTTCACAAGTTTTTTTAGCCCAAGTTCTGATACAGAGTTAAGTTTTTCGGCTGACAGTAAGGATATCTCTTTCAATTTATTAGCCAAATCCTCAGTAGAATTTGCTCTAAAATGGAATCCTGAAACGGCTTCCTCAATTATAGATGACGCACCTCCTTGATCAGGAACTAGTACTGGAAGTCGAGCAGCCATTGCTTCAAGTATTGCTAGCCCAAAAGGTTCTACATGGCATAAGTGTAGCAGTAGATCTGAAGAAGCAAGTTCTTGTGCTACATCTTTTACATAGCCAGCAAAGGTCACATTGGGATTATTTCTGCTAGCTCGTTGCTGAAGCTTTTCAGCCTCTGAGCCAGTTCCAACAATCCTAAATTCTAAGCCACTCAGTTCTGGGTACTCATCAAGAGTGTCTAGCAGTAGATCAACTCTTTTTATTGGATCAAGACGTGAAACTACAAGCACACGTCTAACTGCTTCATTATCAAAACGAGGTCTTTTTGGTGCATCAATTATCTGTTTGTTGGGTAGAAAGTTTTCTACTACTACTATCTGTTTCTCTTCAACGCCGTTTGCAATAAGACGCTGTCTGACAAATTTAGAGACGGCAACAAATATGACATTGGTATGGTTGAGAAGACGTTTGCGCCCATAGCTTAACTTCTCGTCTGTTCCACCGTGAATGACGTGCAAGTGAGTCAGTTTTCGACGATAGAAGATATTCCAGGCAATGCAAGAGAGCGAATGTACAAGCCCTGTGGCAATGAAAGCAAGGTTGGGGCTTTGAGCTAAAAAATGGCGAAGCTTAAAGGCAAATTCTGATGGCGTTGCAAAACTCTCTGTCTCAAATCCTAGCCTCTGGGCTTCAACTAATGCTTTGCCTTTAGGGGCAAAGATTATTGGATTGTAGTTTTCTCTAAGCCCTTCTGCGGTAACAAGTGCCATACGCTCTGTTCCGTAAAGCTCACCGCTATGTAGTGCATAAATCAATGGTTGTCTCATCTGTCTACTCCTCTATTTCCATAAACATCTGTAGAGCAAATTCTTTGCCAGAGACAGGTTTTCATTAGCACTTTTGGGAAGGTTTTCAACTTTGAGTCTGTTTACAACTACACCAACAGCAGCTAGTCCCAACTGCTCCATCCTCTTAAGCACACTGTTTAACTGCCATCTTTCAACCTTTACTGCTTCAACAATTAAGATAGTTGCGTCTGCAGCCTCAACCAGTATCTCGGCTTCAGCAGAAGCAAGGATTGGTGCCGTGTCGAGTAGTATCAAATTGTAGTCAGCAAAGTAGTTCTGCAAACGGCTCTGCAATTTTTCAGACGCAAGCTCTTGTCCTGCAGTGATCTCGTCTAAAGAGATTCTGTCTACCAAACCGCGAGCGTTCCTTACTGGTCGTAGATATCTTGTGTCTGGATTGAGCGAATTTGCATCGACTACTAGAACGCTTGTACCCAAGCTTTGGACTATTTCAGCAAGTTCAAAACTGAATGACGTTGTTCCTGCACCAGCTTTGACCCCTGTCAAAGCTATAGTTCTAGTGTTATGTGTCCGACATTCACGAAGTATGCTTCCGGCTATTCTGAGCATCTGGTCAGAAGCAATAGCCTCAGTTGCAGAATCAGTTCTATTGACTATAGAGCCAATAGCGGGAAAGCCTGTCGATGCTTCTACCTCTGCTGTTGTATGTAGTCGTGGATCTATTAGATCTATAGCTATTGGGGCTACTGCAGCAAGAAAGCAGCCTGCTATAAAAAAGAGTAGAAAAATCTTCTTCTTTCCACCTTTGAAAGGATTTTCAGGTGTCATCGCTTTTGAGAAGAAGCGTTCAAATCCTGGGGCGTTTGCTTCGAGATTGAGGAAGTTGATTCTGTCTTGCACTAGTGAAAGTCGTCGCCTCAACTGCTCAACTTGACTTCCAAGTTGCAGAGCTTCTTGATAGCGTTCGGTAAACCATTTTGCCTCTGAAGCACGTTTTTCAACCTCTTTTGTAAGCTGTTGTTCAACACGGCGGGCTTCTTCAGCAGAAGTCTTTCTCTGCTTCAGTAGCATCTCTGAATATGAGTTAGCAAGCACCAATGATGCACGCTCGATTTCAACTTCAATCTCAGCAAGCTCTCTTTCTGCTGCTTGCCTACCAGGATGTTTACTTGTCAGACCACTAATCTTTGTTAGTAGCTCGCTACGACGAACATAGAGATTGGCTTTTAAGCTGTGTAGTCCCGAATCTTTTGCTACCAGTTCTTGAACGTCTGCTTGAAGTGCAGCCTTTCCTGCTTCCCCTTGAAATGCCGATAAGTGCGATTCTTTCTCTATTTTTACCCGTCGAGCTTCATCAAGTGCACGTTTGCTATTTACAAGTAATTGATCATATGGGTTAGGCATACTGTCATTAAAAGTTGTAACTCCAATCTCTAACGCAATCTCTGTTCTTCTTTGAAGTTTCTGCTCGATCTCTTTTGCAAGCCCATCCTGCTCTTGCTTCAAGTATTCAAGCCTCTGATCCTTCCCATAAAAACTCTCTTGTTTAACAGTCTCCAAATAGTTCTCAACAACTGTATTTACAATCTCGGACAACCCCTTGGGACTGTCGCCTTCAAGACCTACAGTTATTTGATAGGTGTCGAGTACAGGTTGAATGCGTAGGCTGCGTTGTAGACGCTCTATGGACTGTCTTGGCGATTCTTTGGACTTTGTCCAAAGAATCTTCTGCTGAGCAAGTGTCTGAAGTGATTTTGATACTATGTCATAGCGGTTAACAG
>JAEUQL010000437.1 GCA_016789295.1 Blastocatellia bacterium
CTTCCAGAAGTTGTTGTAGTGAAAGGCGAAGACCACCAGACCGAAAATAGAGTCTCCAAGCTGCTACGCCACGAGCCTTTTGTGCGCATCAATCCTCTTGTAGATACACTATTATCGATAGATGATGGTGTTGCCGATCAAGGACTTGGTGGATCTGACCCAGGATTTGGATGGTTCAATATGCTTAAACCCGACTCCTATCCTGCTACTCTCAAAGAGGTGCTAGTAGCATTCAATTCGGGATCTCGCGGCGTAGCTTCTGGTGCTCCTTTTCGCATTCAAGTCTACAGAGATCCAGAAAGCAATGGGCCAGAAAATGGACAAAGACCTGACATAAATATTGGAGTTACAGCAAACAGTCCTGGAAATTTTGAACGCTACACGTTGCCTCAACAGATAACCATTGATCAAGGGTCTTTCTTTGTAGGTGTAGTCGATCCGATCTTTGTAGCCGATCTACCTGCGCTTATAGACCAACCAGGAACGGTTAGACCTTCAGGTTCGCGTTCTTTCTTCACCACAGATAATGGCAGAACATTTCAATCTGTTTCCCAAACATTTCCTGGTTTTGGAATCAATCCTGGAAGCTGGATGATCCGTGCTGTTGCAGATGTAGAGGCTCCACAACCTGTAATTACTCGTGCATTTTACAGAAAGAATAAATTGAGAATAATAGGGCGTAATTTGAATGAGAATACAGTTGTCAGGATTAACAATCAGCGTGTAAATGTGAAACCTTCGTTCAACAATGATGAAGGAAAATTGACTATAAAAGGTACTACACAGGAACTCAACATCAGACCTTCTGGTCAAAGTAACAGGCTTGTTGTAATTGTAGATGGTGTTGCGTCTGAAGCCTTTGAGTTTACTACTTAGGCTTAAATTTTGGTTAAGAATTTATGATAAAACTTTTTACAGCCTTGGCACTTTCTTTAGCTCTCTTCACTGCGTGTGGATCGGATACAAAAGGCAAATCTTCTCCAGTCGCAAAAGTTACAGCACGCCAGAAAAGTCCTCTTGAACAGCGGCGTAAGATAGAATCGATAAGACTTGAAAAGGATCACACTTTTCAGCAAGATCCAAACTCCCCTATACCCAAAGACGAGCGCAACAACTTCAAAAATCTTAGCTACTTTCCTGTAGATGTAGGATATCAGTACGAGTGTGAGTTAAAACTCTATGAAGAACCTGAGAAAGTTACAATAGGTACAAACAGAGGCGATCTGAGAGAATATATCCGGTATGGTTATTTTGAATTCACTGTAGCTGGAAAAGAGTGCAAGCTTGATGTCTTCAAGATGCCTGGTACAACTCACTTGTTTGTTCCTTTTCGTGATGCAACTTCTGGCAAAGAGACCTACGGAGCAGGCCGTTATATTGAGCTGGAACAGAACAGAACCGGTATCTATACATTAGATTTCAATCTTGCTTTTAACCCTTACTGTGCATATAACGAAAGTTATAGCTGTCCACTCCCTCCTGAACAGAATACTCTGAAAGTAGAGATTCGGGCAGGAGAAAAGAACTATCACAATTAAAAAGAAAGGTTAGTAAAATGGTTAGGCTTACAGAGATGAGCAACTGTGGTGGCTGAGCCTCCAAGCTCGCACCGCGAGATCTGGTTCAGGTTCTGAACCGTGTACCAAAAACTTTTCATCCAAACTTGCTTGTTGGAATAGACACGGCAGACGATGCTGGAGTTTTTAAGCTGAACGATGAGCTTGCTATTGTTCAGACTGTAGATTTTTTCACTCCAATAGTTGATGACCCTTATCTTTTTGGTCAAATAGCTGCTGTCAATTCTTTGAGCGATGTTTGGGCTATGGGTGGTACTCCAGTAACCGCACTGGCGATAGCTTGTCTTCCTGTAAAAGAGGTTGGAGCAGAAGTTTGCGGTGAGATGATGCGTGGTGGTGTGGATATGCTAACAAGTGTTGGAGTTGCTCTAGTAGGTGGTCACAGCGTTGAGGATACACAACTCAAATTTGGTTATGCAGTTACTGGAGTTGTCCATCCAGCAAAAATTATTACTAATGCAGGTGCAAAACCGGGTGACAGGTTAGTTTTTACTAAAAAATTGGGTACAGGCATCATTGGTAGTGGGATCAAATTCGAGAAAGCTTCTAAGGAAGCTTATGATGCTGCAATTGGATCGATGCTTGAGACAAATCGTATTGCAGGTGAGGTGATGCAGCTTATAGGTGTCAATGCAGCTACCGATGTAACAGGTTTCGGATTTCTAGGGCATGCTTATGAGGTTGCAAAGGCGAGTAATGTGACACTGAGTATAGATTCGGGAAGCGTTCCTGTAATGCCACAAGTCTTTGAACTTTACCAACAAGGTATCAAGACCAAAGGGGACCGTTCCAACAGAGAATATGTTGGTGACGGTATAATTTTTGATGAGGGTGTCTCTTCTGGAATGCGTGCTGTTTTGTTCGATCCACAGACCTCTGGTGGAATGCTGATAGCTGTAGAAGAGTCTAAATACGAAGAACTTATTGCAACCCTTCAAATGCGCTCTGTAAATGCTGCTTTAGTTGGGCAGGTTCTGCCGAACGATGGAAAATACCTACACATTTACTAACTCTATAAGAATGCAACGCCTTACAGACAGACTAAAAACTTTAGCTATAAAACTAGATGCTGTTTAATTGCTTCTTTGAAGAAAACTCCTTATTTTGTAAGGGCTTTCTTCAAATATGCTTACCAGCTCGATTTTTTCACTCCTGGAATGTCCCCTCTGAGTGCGGCATCACGAAAAGCTATTCTGCAGAGTCCAAACTTTCCTAAGTGTCCACGGGTGCGGCCTGTCAAAGAACATCTATTTCTGACTCTTGTTGGGCTAGCATTGCGTGGAAGGCCGTGAAGCTTATGTGCGGCTGCATCGCGCTCTTCATCAGTGGATTTTGGGTTGCGTATAATCTCTTTAAGAGTTTTACGCTTTTCTGCATACCTTGCTACTATCTCTTTTCGTTGTTCGTTACGAACTACCTTGCTTGTTTTTGCCATTTTTTCTGTTGATTCCTCTTTCTTCTAGTTTAATAAATGAAATTTTTGATCTGGTTCCTGATCCGAGTGTGAATGGGTTTCTTGTAGCATTTCCCACGTCCATATGCCAAATGGATCGGGCAAGTTTACCCATTCTTCTTCACCAAGTTCTATCTCTTCGCCTGTCAACAGACAGGAGTCCAGAGCTTCAACTAAAGCCTTTTTATTCATTTTGATACCTATGAAGACAAGTTCTTGACGACGGTCTCCAAAAGGTTCTTGCCATTGTTGGCGTATCTCAGCCAATATCTCTTCGTCTTCCGGCCATTCAAACTCTGGAGTAGATGTCCACCATACTCCTACAGGCTCAATTCTGCAAGCCCCACCCGCTTGTGACCACGAACCAATAAAGTCCATTCTGGAGGCTAGCCAGAAGAACCCTTTTGAACGAAGTACTCCATTCCAAGGACTTGTAGGTGAGTCTTCTGTGTGGAAAAGTTTCCAAAGTTTTTCTGGATGGAATGGACGTCGTGAGCGGTAGACAAAACTGCTAATGCCATACTCTTCTGTCTCTGGAATGTGCTCTCCATTTATCTCTTTGAGCCATCCTGCAGCTCTACTAGCTTTATCAAAATCAAAAAGCTTGGTATTGAGAATTTTGTTGAGAGGAACTTGGCAAGATTCTGCTTCAACAAGTTTTGCATCTGGGTTGAGCTTGGTTAGGATAGCTTTAAGCTTTGAAAGCTCTTGAGAGGTTACAAGATCTATCTTGTTAATAATAATGACATCGCTAAATTCTACTTGCTCTATTAGCAGATCAACTATACACCTGTCGTCATCTTGATTAAGTGCAATGCCAAGCTCTTGTAAACTT